>DMJL01000297.1 GCA_003451785.1 Bacteroidales bacterium | reverse complement strand
GTAGGCGCAAACACTTCGTTGTCACGCACATTCATGCGCTCGCGAATGGTGCGAGCCATACGGGCAAGACCTACTCCAAACTGACCATAGAGTTGCTCACCAACAGTACGAACGCGTCTATTACTCAGGTGGTCAATATCATCTACATCGGCCTTGGAGTTTACAAGTTCGATAAGATGCTTAACTATGGCTATGATATCTTCGCGGGTGAGTACCCTGTTTTCCTGTGGGATGCTCAGACCAAGTTTACGGTTTATACGGTAACGACCAACCTCGCCCAAGTCGTAACGCTTGTCGGAGAAGAACAATTTCTCGATCAATCCCCTTGCCGTTTCATCATCGGGTGGTTCTGCATTGCGAAGCAAACGATAGATAATCTCTACCGCATCTTTTTCGCTATTGGCTGTATCTTTGAGTAGGGTGTTGAAAATAAGGGCAAAGTCGGCAGAATTAACATCTTCTTTCTGAAGAATGATGCTCTTAGCACCTGAATCTACAATAAGATCAATGTGCTCATTTTCTAAGATAGTTTGCCTCTCAATAAGCACTTTATTGCGCTCAATGGAAACTACTTCACCAGTATCCAAATCCACGATATCTTCTACCTCGGGTCTAAGTACCCTGGCAGCAAGCTTGCGACCGATATATTTCTTAAGACCTGTTTTGCTAACTTTAATCTCGTCGGTAGGAATGAAGATATCCAAAATATCTTTGTCGCTTTCAAAGCCAATAGCTCTGAAGAGCGTTGTAACGGGCAGTTTCTTTTTCCTATCAATATAGGCATACATCACATTATTGATGTCGGTGGCAAATTCGATCCACGAGCCTTTGAATGGGATAATTCTGGCGCTATAAAGTTGTGCGCCATTGGCATGAATGCTGGAGCCAAAAAACACCCCAGGAGAGCGGTGCAATTGGGAAACCACTACCCTCTCAGCACCATTCACCACAAATGTACCCCTTGGGGTCATGTAGGGAATCATGCCCAAATACACATCTTGAATAATTGTTTCAAAATCCTCGTGCTCGGGGTCGGTACAATAAAGCTTTAGCTTAGCTTTTAGCGGAACGCTGTATGTAAGCCCCCGTTCGATACATTCCAAGATGGAATACTTAGGGGGGTCAATAAAATAATCGATGAATTCCAGTTTAAAGTTGTTTCTCGCATCAGAGATCGGGAAGTTCTCACTAAAAACCTTGTATAGGCCTTCATTTTTACGATTTTCGGGAGTGGTCTCCAACTGGAAGAAATCTTGGAACGACTGCAACTGCAGCTCCAAAAAATCGGGATAATCGAAATGCGAACTTACTGATGAGAAACTGATCCTTTCCGCGGGTTTGTTTTTTGGTGCCAAGGTGTGAGGAGTTTTTCGTTACTAAAATAAACTGAGCAGAAAAAATAAACAGCAATAAAGATTAGACTTCCGCATCGATATTTTGGTTTCGGCAGAAGTCTAACCTTTAGTTATTTACGAGGGCTTATTTTACTTCAACCTCTGCGCCTGCTTCTTCGAGTTGCTTTTTCAATGATTCTGCTTCATCTTTAGCAACGCCTTCTTTTACTGCCTTAGGTGCGGCATCTACCAGTTCTTTGGCTTCTTTCAAACCAAGGCTGGTAAGCTCTTTCACCAATTTTACAACTGCAAGTTTCGATGGGCCTGCTGCTTTGAGGATTACATCGAATTGGGTTTTCTCTTCTACAACTGCACCACCGGCATCAGCACCACCAGCAACAGCTACAGCTACAGGAGCAGCAGCTGGCTCAATACCATACTCGTTTTTCAAAATTTGTGCCAGTTCATTAACCTCTTTCACTGTTAGGTTAACAAGTTGTTCTGCAAAAGCTTTCAAATCTGCCATTTTATAAATGTTTTAAATTGGGTTTGTAATAATAGTTTTCAAGTTGTGTGATTAACCTTCCTTTTCCGAAAGGGTTTTCAAAACGCCGGCAATGGTTGTACCACCCGATTGAAGAGCGGAGATAACATTGCGAGCTGGCGATTGCAGCAATCCAATAAGATCGCCGAGTAGTTCGTTTTTCGATTTGAGATTTACCAAAATATCGAGTTGGTCATCGCCCAAGAAAAACGATTGTTGCACAAACGCACCTTTTAAGATGGGTTTTGGGCTGGTTCTGCGAAACTCTTTAATAAGTCGGGCGGGAGCATTTGCATCTTCGGCCAGAAGCAGAGCAGTACTGCCTTTGAGCGCACCAAAGAGTGGCTCATAGTTGGTATCTGTAGCTTCCATAGCCTTGCGCAAAAGCGTATTTTTTACCACTTCTAAGGTGATATTACGCTTGAAGCACAGCCTTCTTAGCTTATTAATAGTTTCAACATTCAGACCAGAAGTATCTGTCAGATATACTACCTCGCGACTCTTGAGTTTTGAAGTCAACGACTCGATAACCTGAAATTTTTCTTCTTTTTTCATAAAGTGTCTTTTTCTTTAGGGTGGCTATCCACCAAACATTAAATGATCGCTGTTTTGGTCTCTACCGGAACACCAGGGCTCATAGTACTCGACATGAAAATGCTTTTCACATAAGTTCCTTTGGCTGCGGCAGGCTTTAGCCGAATGATAGTTTGAATCAACTCCTTGGCATTTTCTACCAATTTGGGCGTTTCAAACGACACTTTTCCGATGGAGGCATGAATGATACCATACTTATCTACCTTGAAATCAATCTTACCGGCTTTCACTTCTTTTACGGCTTTACCAATTTCCATGGTAACCGTACCGGTTTTAGGATTGGGCATAAGCCCTCTAGGTCCCAAAATGCGACCCAAAGCACCTACCTTGGCCATTACATTTGGTGTAGTAATCACTACATCAACATCTGTCCAACCACCCTTGATTTTTTCAATGTATTCATCCAGGCCTACAAAATCTGCGCCGGCTTCTTTAGCTTCGTCTTCCTTATCGGGAGTACATAATACGAGTACTCTGACTGTCTTACCTGTACCGTGAGGCAAAGTAACAACTCCCCTTACCATTTGATTGGCTTTGCGGGGATCTACGCCCAGTCTGATGTCGATATCTACAGAGGCATCAAACTTGGTGTAGGTTATTTTTTTCACGACTTCAGCAGCATCATTCAAAGAGAAAATCGCATCTTTATCAAACTTAGCTAAAGCTTCTTTGTGTTTTTTTGTTATTTTAGGCATCTTGTGATTCCTTTAAGCTTAGTTAATGAATACCCACAGTGAAACTGCAAGGTATAGGATTATCAGGCCTTTTCGCCCTGCACCCTAATACCCATACTACGAGCGGTACCGGCTACCATTTCAATAGCAGATTCTACCGTAAAACAGTTCAAATCGGGCATTTTTGATTCTGCGATTTCCCGTACCTGCTCCCAGGTAATTGTAGCTACCTTGGTTCTGTTGGGTTCAGCAGAACCCGATTTAATCTTGGCAACCTCGCGCAATTGCACTGCAACTGGCGGAGTTTTGGTAATAAAATCAAAGGATTTGTCCTTATAAACAGTGATAATCACCGGAATAATCTTACCGGCTTTATCCTGTGTACGGGCATTAAACTGCTTGCAAAACTCCATGATGTTCACACCTTTGGAGCCTAATGCAGGACCAATAGGTGGTGATGGGTTTGCAGCACCTCCTTTAATTTGAAGTTTGATTAAAGCACTTACTTCTTTTGCCATTTTGTTAATTAGTTTGTAACAAGTAAGGAGATCGATAAAGTTTTAGCAGAGTATTGCAGAAATGCGCGTAACATCGCAATTATTCTTTTTCTACCTGCATAAAACTTAGCTCCAACGGTGTTTTTCTACCGAAGATTTTAACCATCACCTTGAGTCTTTTCTTCTCTTCGTTGATTTCTTCGATAATACCGGTAAAGCTGTTGAAAGGACCGTCTGTTATTTTTACAGATTCTCCAACGATGTATGGGATGCTCAATTCTTCGTCTTTTCCGGATAATTCGTCAACCTTACCTAAGATACGGTTAACCTCCGACGGACGAAGCGGGGCTGGATCGGTATCAGAGCCTAAAAAACCCAATACCCCGGGAATATGACGCAATACATGGGCAATCTCCCCAACCAAGGAAGCTTCGATCAGAATGTAACCGGGGAAGTAATTACGCTCGGTACTTACTTTCTTTCCTTTACGAATCTGATAAACTTTTTCGGTGGGTATTAGTACTTGCGCAACAAACTCGTGCCAGTTGCGGCGGGCAACTTCACTCTCAATATATTGCCTCACTTTTTTTTCGCTGCCGCTAATTGCACGAATAACATACCATTTTTTAACTTGGTCGCTCATACTAATGTAAAACTTAATTATTGGAAACACTTTTGTTTTTCAGGAAAGCGAGACTAACCCATTTTCCCAAAAACACATTTCCAGTGGTTACAAAAAGAGACGGTAAAATTGTTCCAAAATGGAGCTAAACGACATATCCATCAAAAAAACCACGCCAGCGATTATTAGGGAAGCAATGGATACTACAACGGCGCTATTTTGCAAGTCGCTCCAGGATGGCCATGAGACCTTGTTTATGAGTTCATCATAAGTCTCATTCAGATAGGCTCTGACTCTCTTCATATTATTTTGATTCAGTATTTTGCACGGGTGGAAGGAATCGAACCCTCAACCAACGGTTTTGGAGACCGCTACTCTACCAATTGAGCTACACCCGTGTATAAAAAAGGGGCAACAAAATTACTTGTTTGCCCCATATAATTAACCTAAAATTTCAGTTACCTGACCAGCACCTACCGTACGACCACCTTCGCGGATAGCAAAACGAAGACCTTTGTCCATCGCAATGTCGGCAATGAGGTTTACTGTAATGGTGAGGTTATCACCAGGCATACACATTTCTACACCTTCGGGCAAGAAAATTTCGCCAGTAACATCCGTTGTACGGAAGAAGAATTGCGGACGATAGTTGTCTTTGAAAGGAGTGTGGCGACCGCCTTCTTCTTTTTTCAATACATAAACTTCAGCTTTGAAGTTTCTGTGTGGTTTTACAGAGTTGGGCTTGCAAATAACCATACCACGGGTGATGGCATCCTTGTCGATACCACGGAGTAGAAGCCCCACATTGTCGCCGGCCTCGCCACGGTCAAGAATCTTGCGGAACATCTCAACACCTGTAACAACAGATTTTAGTTTCTCTGCACCCATACCGATGATTTCTACGGGGTCGCTGGAGTTGATAACGCCTGTTTCGATTCTTCCGGTGGCAACTGTACCACGACCTGTAATAGAGAATACATCTTCTACAGGCATTAGGAAGTCTTTATCAACCGCGCGAACTGGCAGCGGGATGAAAGTATCCACAGCATGCATCAATTCTTCAATTTTCGCCACCCAAGAAGGCTCGTTGTTCAATCCACCCAAAGCGGAACCGCGAATAACAGGAATATTATCGCCATCAAACTTATAGAACGACAGAAGGTCGCGAATTTCCATTTCCACTAGGTCGAGAAGTTCTGGGTCGTCAACAAGGTCAACCTTATTCATAAAAACAACCAACTGAGGAACACCAACCTGACGGGCCAAAAGAATATGCTCGCGGGTTTGTGGCATGGGGCCATCGGTAGCAGCAACCACAAGGATCGCGCCGTCCATCTGAGCAGCACCAGTTACCATGTTTTTCACATAGTCAGCGTGACCAGGGCAGTCAACATGCGCATAGTGGCGAATTTCCGTTTGATACTCAACATGCGCAGTATTGATGGTAATACCTCTTTCCTTCTCTTCGGGTGCATTGTCAATTGAATCGAAAGAACGAATTTCAGCAAAACCTTTAGAAGCCAAAACCTGAGTGATAGC
>DMJL01000276.1 GCA_003451785.1 Bacteroidales bacterium | reverse complement strand
CACTTTTTTGTTGCAAGTTCATGTCTTGCCGAGTGTTTTCTGCGATATTTGAGGTACACGCCCGTATTTTGCAAGGTGTGCGGGTTAAATTCTGTTGGAATCACAAAGATATACCCACCATGCAGGCTGTATTGTAATCTATTTATTCGAGTGTTGAGTCTAAACTCCAATTCGGCTCCATAAACCCTGGAATGCTCGGTATTGTTGGCCTGAAAACCAATGCCAAAAGTGTTGGAAATAGGGTCGAAATGATGACCAAATAGAAATTCAATCATGTTTTGATTCTGGGTATAAAACAGAGCCAAGTCAATAAGCCCATCGAGCCTATCAGTGAGAATGCCTCTCCGTATTCCAACTTCAGCATTCCAGCCTCTTTCTGGATCAATTTCAGGATTTGGAAAGATACGCACCGCGCCCAGAGTAGTTGCAGCATACTTTTCGGCTATACTCGGATATCTGTAGCCTTGCCCAAACGATGCTCTCAGAAAAGTGTTGCCTGTAATTCGGTAATTTAGTCCCCCGCGCATTAGCATCACAGGTCTATCGCTTTCGCTATTAAGTGTATTATGTTCCAAACGCATTCCTGCAACCAATTGCAATCTATCTATGGGATTGGCGTCAATTTGCACAAATGTGGCAAGATTCAGTGCGTTGTGATCGCCATAAAATGCGGATTGTACAAAACTTGATTGCTGGGATAGTCCTGCATGAACATTAAAAACATTGTTTAAAGCCCTCCAATATTGATACTCAGCGAATATGGCATTCACATCGCTACCCACTTGCTGACCGTCGGGAAAATAATTGCTAAGCAGTTGCACTCGGGCTCGTAGGTCGTGCGATTCATTTTCATTGGGCTTAAAGCTTACAAATGGGTCGAGATAAATCAATCGTGCATTGAGCCTGGTTAATGATGCTATGTTATTGATTAGTGCACCCGATTGGGCATTTTCCCATAGAAGGAAATCTATCTTATTGTTAAGAATAGCATTGGTGTTTAAGCCGTACGATAGACCTTCAATATTCGGATTGTGGTGCCTAAGCCTAATGTGCAATCGCCCCATCAGTTCATCGTTGCGCTTGCGGTAGCCAGGGTCGTTAAGCATAAACAATCCTACTCCCAAGTCGGTATTATTGTATCTTTTTAGATGAGAAACAGAAACGCTAGAAAAAATTCTCGGTCTATCCCACCAAAGCCATTCTCTATTTTGTGGTGCATTATAGAAACCTGTTTCGGCAAAGAATGAAGTAACTCCTACGGGTGTGGCTTCGGCAGTACGGAAATGAATAACCCCATTGAGTGCCGATGAGCCATAAAGCACCGACGACGCTCCTTTGATTATTTCAATTTGCGATATGTTTTCTAATGGTAATGCATCCCACCTAATATTTCCGGCATCGGGAGCTATCATTGGCAAACCATCTAAAAGAGCCATAACTCGACTTCCAGCTCCATAAGCAAAACCACTTCCGCCCCTAATGGATGCCTGCCCGTCGAGCACCTCAATACCGGGAGTGCGATTGAGCAACTCTGCCGGTTGATTGATATGAATTCCTGCCAAGACTTCGGGTTTTATCACGCTAACCGAAACGACCGATTCTCCTATGCGCTGCTCCGCGCGGGATGCACTAATGATTACTTGGTCTATTTGGGTTACCTCCATCTCCAAAGCAATATTCCAAGTAATCTCATCACCTTCTGAAATATTTACTGTACGAGAAACTCTTCTAAAACCCATAAACTGCACATCTATGGTGAACCTGCCTTGAGGTAAAGGTAGTACAAAATGCCCTTGTTGATCAGAAACTGTGCCTCTGCCCTGAGCAAATGATATGCTGGCGCCAATTAGGGGTTTACCGGTACTTTGGTCGGTGATACGCCCTTGCAAAGTGCCTACATTCTGCCCCATTCCGAAGCCAATACTTGCCAGAAAAACCAAAACAATTGCAACGCAACGCATTACCAACGGCTTTTAAATGTCATTCGAATACGCATATTTGTGCCGGGAAGCAATGGATTAGGAACCTCAGTAGAGATTTTGAGGTCTGCCCTGCTAAGTTCCACTACCTGGGTAGTAATTGGAATCGGAAAATCGGGCGATTCAATTATCAGGCGGGTATCGTTTTGAGCAAAACGCCATGTTCCGGTAAATCCTGCAAAAATACCTGTGCCGTCCTGTAGAAAGCGGGCTTCCCCACGGAAGTTGGCCAAGGGTTGACCAACGCCACTTGCATCTAAGCCATTGACCAGCAAACTGTCGGAAACCCATACTGGACCTGTAAGCAAGGTGAAGGGTGTATCTTTTTCATCTTCTCCGCAGCTTGTAGCTATGAAAATTGAGGATAAAAATACTGCCATTAGCAGATATTTACCTAAGTTAGCATAGATCGAATTGGAAAAGCATTTCTTTGTAGGTGATGTTTGCAGAACACCAAATCTTGTCTGTACATCAGGGCAGACTACAGCAGTTGGAATTTCATCAAATTTTACTGTACCAATAACATTAGATTCATTTTTCATTGTTTTCATGGTTTTTAGATAAAACAATCAATTTTCATGAAAAGTAAGATGTTCTTACTCATGTTTCTCACTAAAAAATTCGAGAAAACATGTAAATTGTGTCGGCATTATCCTCAAAGTTACTAATTTTTTACGGCGGTTTGCATATTTCCAATCCCCTTTTACCAAATACTCAATAATATCCACAGGTTTAAGAAGTGCTCAAAAACATCGTACTGTGCAAAAAAGGGTTGCAACTTCAAATGTTGCACGAATAGAAACCGCTTACCTTTGTAGAGAGAATCATTATAGTGCTTTAGGCATTTTTAATGAAATTTTGTTGTTTTAATCAGCGTTGTATGTTTATTGAAATACCAACATCCATAGAAACGAAGCTTGTAGATCTTCGCAAAACCTTGCATCGCCATCCCGAGCTATCGGGGAAGGAATTCCAAACAGCGTCGAGAATTAAGAAGTTTTTATGGGAATTACATGGCTTTCAAATCACAGAAAAAGTAGGTGGTAATGGGTTAATTGCAGTATTCGATTCGGGTGTGCCCGGACCGTCCGTATTATTGCGCTGCGATATGGATGCGTTGCCCATTCAAGAGTCCAACGATTTTGCTCACCGTTCAGTAAACGATGGAGTGGCGCACAAATGCGGGCACGATGGGCACATGGCTGTAATGGCTGGAGTAGCTGCAATGCTGTCTGCAAATCCCATTAGTAAAGGCAAAATAGCCTTGTTGTTTCAGCCCGAAGAAGAGAACGGCAGAGGTGCCGAAAGGGTTCTCAACGATGAGTTCTTCCAAGCTTTCAAACCCGATTGGGTATTTGCAATGCATAACCTTCCCGGATTCAAAGAATCGGCAGTAGTTTCTCGCGAAGGTTGCTTTGCATCGGCATCCCAAGGGCTGATAGTGAAATTGTTTGGTGCAACTTCCCATGCAGCACATCCTGAGCAAGGTAGAAGTCCCGAAAAAGTTGTGAGCGGGCTGCTGACAGGATTATGCGAATTGCCCTATATCCCAAATATTTATGACGACTTTTGCCTTGTAACCATCATTCATGCACGAATGGGCGAACGAGCATTTGGTACCACTCCCGAAGAGGCAGTGGTAATGGCCACTTTGCGCTCTTATTTGGATAGCGATATGAACCTACTCACCAAGGAAGTCGAAAAATTGGTGAAAAATTTGTGCGACCGCTTCAACATTGAGTATGAAATAGAATACACCGAAATTTATCCGGCTACCAACAACGACAAACAAGCCCATCAAATGGTGATGAATGCTGCAAAAGCCAATGGCTTAGAGTTGTTGGAAATCCATGAACCATTCAGGTGGTCTGAAGATTTTGGTAGATTTACCCAAAAATACCCTGGGGCTGTATTTGGGATAGGAGTGGGGGAGAACCACCCGGGCTTACATAACAATGACTACGATTTCAACGACAAGATTATTCCCAAAGCTGTTGCCGTTTTTATGAATATTATAAAGCAAGTGCATGGTTAGTTGTTGCCTATAATGGCCAGATTTTGCAGTTATTTCATGTAAAAAATGTAAATAGCCATTCGAAAACATTTATATCGCCTTCATGCTGAAATTCAGCGAAATACCATTCAAATAATTTTATAAAAAATTAAAATACCTTGCATAAAATGCTTAAATCCAGAAGTTTTGCCAGCGACAATAATGCTCCCATCCACCCCGAAGTGCTTGCTGCAATAACAAATGCCAATAACGGAGACGCAATAGCTTATGGCGACGACGCAATTACCCAACAGGCCGAATTGTTGTTTAAGCAGCATTTTGGCGAAGACTCGGAGGTTTTCTTTGTTTTCAATGGCACAGGGGCCAATGTTACTGCCCTTGCGCATCTTACCAAGTCATACCATGCGCTGATATGTGCCGAAACAGCACATATTTGGCACGACGAATGCGGCGCTCCCGAAAAGTTCACCGGATGCAAGTTGCATACCCTTGCTGCACCTAATGGCAAAATATCCGTTGAGCAAATGCTGCCATTGCTGCATTCGGTTGGCTTTCAGCATCATTCGCAGCCCAAAATAATATCTATTACACAAGCAACCGAATTGGGAACCGTATATTCTTGCAATGAAATAAAGGAGATAGCTGACTTTGCCCACAACCACGATATGCTTTTGCATATTGATGGAGCCCGCATTGCCAACGCCGCCGCCGCTCTCAATGTTTCCTTCAAAGAAATGATCCTGCAAACCGGGGTTGATGTTATCTCCTTTGGAGGCACAAAGAATGGGATACTTTTGGGCGAAGCAGTGGTGTTTCTGAGAAAAGAATTGGCAAAAGATTTCCAATTCGTAAGAAAACAATCCATGCAATTGGCATCCAAAATGCGATACATAAGTGCCCAGTTTATAGCCCTGCTGAGCAACGACTTGTGGCTAAGAAATGCACAACACGCTAATGAAATGGCACGACTACTTGCCGAAAAGGTTCAAAATTTCCCCGAAATCTCTATCACCCAAAAAGTGCAAACCAATGGAGTGTTTGCTAACATGCCTAAGCACGCAATTGAAAAGCTGCAAAGCAACTATTTTTTCTATGTATGGGACAATGAGCGAAGCGAAGTGCGCTGGATGACATCGTTCGCAACAACCCCACAGGATATAGACAATTTTGTGGATGCACTTCGAGAAGCGTTGAGGTAGAATTTATTACCCCAATCACCATCTTATACCAAGGCTTCTTGGTTGATTTACCTGTTTTTTAGTGCCCAATAGCATTGTGCAAAATCATGTTTAGTGAGCTTACTTTGCACTTTACTCTATCATAGAAACCCTAAGATTTAGCGGTTTACTGTTTTGTTTTCCTTTTTCAAAATTACACATGGCGCAAATTCCTATGCTTGAAAAGGGAAGTGTGCTTCATTCATTATGGGCAATGACTGATATACTTTGCATGTTTTGAAAATTTGTATGTAAACATCAAAGTTTGATTGCGTATTCGCATTATTTCTCAAGTAATTTTAGTTAAAATATGTGTTAATAAAAAATATTAAAAGAATATATAAAAAATTTGGATACACAGCATATTTTTTCTATTATTGACAAGTAAAACATTTGCTTAAAAATTACAATTTGAAAAAAATAAAATTGCTTACCGTGATCTTCGATGCCGATTTAAAAGCCTATGAAATCCCAGCATTTAGAAGTGCCATAATTGAAAAAACCGGTCGCGAAAATATCCTTTTTCACAACCATTTGAATGATTCTGAATTTCTGTACAAATATCCTTTGATACAGTATAAGGTGATTGGTGGCAAGCCTTGCATTTTGTGCATTGATTACGGTGTGGATGAAATACATAAATATTTCGATAAAAAAGATTGGAACATAAATATTGGCGACCGCTGGCTCGAAATGAAAATTGCCAGTCTCAACATGAACCAGTTTACCATGCAGGTTTGGGACAAGAAATTTCAATACACCATTCGCAACTGGATTGCGCTGAATCAGGAAAATGTGAAAATTTATGAGGAAATGGAAGGCCTTGCCCAGAAAGCCGCATTTTTGGAAAAAACCCTTACAGCCAATATCCTTTCAATGGCCAAGGGCATTGATTGGCAGGTTGATAAGCCCATTGAAGTAAAAATTACCGAAATGCACGACATGCGCCCCGTTAGCCTGAAAGGCCGCAAATTGCTGGGTTTTAACCTCGATTTCAGCACCAATGTATTTATACCCAACTACATGGGCCTAGGCAAAAGCGTGAGTTTGGGGTATGGGGTGGTGAGGCAGAAACGGAGAAAAAACGAAACTAACTACTCAAACTAATGTAAAACAAATTGCATATGACTGACAACAAAAGAGCAGAAGTTTACCTTGCGGCATTGCTGCACGACATTGGGAAGTTCTATCAGAGGGCGGATGAGGGTTCTGTTGCAAAATCAAAGCATCTTCATAGTGATATTAAAAAGCTTGAAGGTATTTTTTGCCCCGAGGACAAAAAAATTAAAGGAAGGAGCAGCCATAAACATATTTTATGGACTGCCCAGTTTTTTAAAGATTTTGAGCCACACCTGAAAGGATTGGTTGGAAGCCATAATAACGAAATAACTATTGACCGGCTAATGCGGTTATCGGCCATACACCACAATCCGTCCGGTAACGATTTAATGGAGCTTGTTATACAAAAAGCGGATCATTTTAGCAGTGGGGTTGATCGCTCTGCATCCGAAGACGCCTGGAAGGAAGCTTACGAAGAAGAAAGCTGGGATAGCTTCAGGAAAATTCGAATGCGAAGCATTTTTGAAGGCGTATCTTTGGCCGAAAACCAGGGAAAATCATGGAGTATAACATACAAAAAGAAACTTCCGTTATGCAAAATGCAACTTACCGAGAAGTTTTTCAGCCCTGATGAAGCCGATGTTGTGCCGGATTATGCCGGTTTATGGAATGATTTTGTAAATGAAGTGAAATTTATTCAAACTGATTCGTTCAAAACTTTTGCAGAAACCATTCTTTTTCTTCTTGAGAAATACACGAGTCGAATACCGGCCAGCACCATCCATTTGCCTGATGTTTCGCTGTATGACCATGCCAAAACAACTGCTGCATTTGCGGTTTGTCTTTACGATTATGTAACCGGGAATAGCCAGCAGATACCGGCATCGGATGATAAACCATTTTTATTGATTGGAGCCGATTTATCGGGAATTCAAAAGTTTATTTACGGTATTATTGCCCGGGGTGCTGCCAAAAATCTGAAAGGTCGTTCTTTTTACCTGCAATTGCTTATTGATAATATTGTTGACGAACTTGTAAAGGTATTAGGATTGTTTAATGCAAACATAGTTTATAAAAGCGGTGGCGGATTCTATCTTTTGGCACCTAACACTGCCAAAACCAGAGAAGTAATCAGTGAGTTTGAAAAGAAAATTTTGAATCAGCTCTTTCAGTATCATAAAACAGACTTGTTTCTGGCGATTGATTATATTGAATTTGGAGAAGCCGAACTATTTTCGAAAACTTCTGATTCAAACACAAATTCCATCGGCGAGGTTTGGGCTGAATTGGCAAAGAAAATTGGCGCCAGGAAAAGCCAGCGATTTATAAACCTTTTTGACAAGGAGGGCTATAAAGAATTATTCTCCCCCGCTTCAATTACAGGAGATGAATTGGTTGATGAATTAACAGGCGAAGAG
The DNA here is from genome assembly GCA_003451785.1 of Bacteroidales bacterium. Lineage (GTDB taxonomy): Bacteria > Bacteroidota > Bacteroidia > Bacteroidales > UBA7960 > UBA7960. The sequence goes on along the minus strand of DMJL01000276.1, from coordinate 1,053 downwards.
ATTCAAGGGAATCCGGTAAGTTATGATGGCCATAAAATGAACCATTATACAAAGCAACAAATCATACTTGGCGAAAAACTAAAAAACACAAAGTATTGGATTCATTCTGAGGAACGACTTACTTATTTCCCTGAAAGCGCACATGAATTCAATGTAATCGGCCTTGAAAGCTATAATTATTTTGTTCCTAAAGAATTTTTTGACGATAGGAATAACATTGATCGCCTGAGGAAATCTGCCGACAAGGTAAAGGCAATCGCCATAAACGACCTCGATTTTTTGGAAACACCACAAAAGGGAATCAATAATATTTACGGATTTGCATTTTATGGTGGCAATGAATACCCTGAAAGTAAATGGTATAAAGCCCCCAAAGTTTTTGAAGAAATAGCAGGAGCCGAATTTAAGGACGGTGATAGGGAATGTAGAAGCCATACACCCGGTTTGTTTCGCCTGGGCATAATGCGAATGGATGTAGATAATCTAGGAGCAATTTTTCGCCGGGGACTTTCGCCCGATAAACGCTCATTCAGCCGATATTCAGTGTTGAGCAGAAGTTTGGATGCTTTTTTTGGCGGATATCTGAATACAATCTGGAAAAGCAATAACGATTTCCGAAATTTCACTCAAATTATTTATTCGGGCGGAGACGACATGTTTATTATTGGCAAATGGGATGTGTTGATTGAAATGGCCAAGGTAATCAATGCGGCTTTCAGAAAATGGACCTGCAATAACCCCTGGTTGACTTTAAGTGGCGGAATTGCCATAGTGTATCCGAAATTTCCTATTCTGAAAGGAGCTGAGCTGAGCGAAAAGGAAGAGAAAAATGCCAAATCGCACATTTTTGGAAACCAGGAGAAAAATGCATTCTCCATCTTCGGGTATGCTTTTGAATGGGATTCGGAATATGAGTTTCTCCTTTCCTTAAAAAACCAAATCAAGGGATTGTTAAAATCAGGCTTATCGAGCGGTTTTTCAACGGCTGTATATAATTTAATGCAACAAGCAGGATTTTACTTTGACAAAACGGCTATTTCTTTTTTTCGCGTG
>DMJL01000003.1 GCA_003451785.1 Bacteroidales bacterium | reverse complement strand
AGTGGCATTTAGAAGTGAGATAATCAACCCATAAGACACTCTGATGGGTAACTTTTTTTTATAATTTTGCGCCTTTACTAATTCAAACAGGAATCAATAGGAAAACATCCTGACAATAATCGAAATATGGCAGCCAGGAAATCATACAAAGAATATAAAAAACTCGACCTTTCGCGCATCGGCAAAGACATCCAATCCTTTTGGGAAGAGCAAAAGGTTTTCGAGAAAAGCCTTGCCAATCGCAAGGATGGAACCCCTTGGGTGTTTTATGAAGGTCCCCCTTCGGCCAACGGACTTCCCGGAATACATCATGTGCTGGCCAGAGCCATTAAAGATATTTTCTGTCGGTATCGCACCCAAAAAGGAAACCTTGTACACCGCAAGGCTGGTTGGGACACTCATGGATTGCCGGTAGAAATTAGTGTTGAAAAAATGTTGGGCATCACAAAGGAGGATATAGGGAAAACTATTTCCATTTCTGAATACAACCAAGCCTGCCGTACGGATGTGATGAAGTACAAGGATATTTGGGACGACCTCACAACACGCATGGGATATTGGGTAGATCTGAATGATCCTTATATAACTTTTCACAATAAGTACATTGAAAGCGTTTGGCACTTGTTGGCCAAGCTCTATGAAAAAGACCTGCTCTACAAGGGGTATTCCATACAGCCCTACTCGCCTGCAGCAGGCACAGGGCTTAGCACCCACGAGTTGAATCAACCAGGTTGCTATCGAAACATTAAGGACAACACGGTTACCGCCATGTTTAGGGTTGTGCGAAATGCGGATGCTGAATTTCTTTTTGCCGATACCAACACCCCTGTGAACTTCCTTGCTTGGACTACTACTCCGTGGACACTCCCAAGCAATACCGGTCTTGCAGTGGGCAAAAATATTGAGTATGTGAAGGTGCGCACTTTTAATCCATACACATTTGAGCCTACGCAGGTGATTCTTGCCAAAGATCTTGTTGACAATTTTTTCAATCCTAAGAATGTATGGCTGAAGTTTGAAGATTATCAGCCGGGCGACAATAAGATTCCCTTTGAGGTGGTGGGCACTTATTTAGGTTCGGATTTTGAAAACTTGCGCTACGAGCAGCTTCTACCATATTCCCAGCCAACTGATGGCAATCCTTTCAGAGTGGTTTTGGGTGATTTTGTTACCACTTCCGACGGAACAGGGATTGTGCATATTGCACCCAGTTTTGGTGCCGACGACTTCAAGGTTGGCCGACAATACGGCTTGGGTTCGCTCACCATGGTTGACAAAAGCGGTCGATTTATTGATTGCATGGGGGAATTTGCAGGCAGATTTGTGAGGCAAGAATACGAAATCGGAACCGAGGCAGAAACCCTAAGGCCTGTGGATGTTGATATTATCATAAAGCTCAAAACTGAGAACAAGGCATTTAAGGCAGAGCGATACGAACACAGCTACCCCCATTGCTGGCGAACCGACAAGCCCATACTCTACTATCCTCTCGATAGTTGGTTTATTCGTACTACGGCCATGAAAGATAGGATGATTGAGTTGAACAAAACCATTCAATGGAAGCCTGAAAGCACAGGAACAGGTCGTTTTGGAAACTGGTTGGAGAACCTGCAGGATTGGAATCTAAGTCGCTCCAGATATTGGGGAATCCCGCTGCCAATTTGGGCAACCGAAGACCAGAGCGAAAGGAAGTGTATCGGGTCGATGCGACAACTGCAAACAGAAATAGACAAAGCAGTAGAAGCAGGGATTATGAAATCCAACCCTTTGGCCGACTTTGTTGCTGGCGATATGTCGGATGCCAACTACAATATTTTCGATCTTCACCGCCCCTTTGTTGACGAGGTTGTTTTGGTCTCGGAGCGGGGCGAAAAGATGTATAGAGAATCTGACTTGATTGATGTTTGGTTTGATAGTGGTGCCATGCCTTACGCCCAGTACCACTACCCGTTTGAGAATAAAAAACTGTTTGAAGACAATTTCCCGGCCGACTTTATAGCCGAAGGAGTTGACCAAACCCGTGGTTGGTTTTTTACACTACATGCCATTTCTACAATGGTGTTCGACTCTGTAGCGTTCAAAATAGTAGTTTCCAATGGGCTTGTTTTAGACAAGATGGGCAACAAAATGTCCAAGCGATTGGGAAATGCCATAGACCCATTCGAAACAATTGAAAAATATGGCCCCGATGCTACCCGTTGGTACATGATAGCCAATGCCCAGCCCTGGGATAACCTAAAATTTGATATAGAGATGGTAGCCGAGGTGCAGAGAAAATTCTTTGGCACCCTATACAACACTTACGCCTTCTTTGCCTTGTATGCCAATATTGATGGATTTAAGTATGCAGAAGCCGAAGTGCCGATTCACCAACGGCCTGAAATAGATCAGTGGATAATTTCGGAGCTCAATACACTAATTTCGAAGGTTGATGAAAGTTTTCAGAGTTTTGAACCCACCCGAGCTGCCAGACTTATCCAATCGTTTGTAGATGAGCACTTGAGCAATTGGTATGTAAGGCTTTGCCGCCGGCGCTTCTGGAAGGGTGAATATTCTGATGATAAGATTTCGGCCTATCAAACCCTATATCGTTGCCTCGAAGTGATTTCCATGCTGGCTGCACCCATTGCTCCCTTCTTTGCCGATAGGCTATTCATAGACCTTAACAGTGTAACCCAGAGATCTGCTGTTGAATCCGTACACCTTACCGATTTCCCCGCCCCCAGTATATCTCTAATTAATCCTGAGCTGGAAGAACGAATGCAATTAGCACAGCAGATATCATCCATGGCATTGGGACTTCGCAAAAAGGTAAATATTAGGGTGAGGCAGCCTTTGCAGAAAATTATGGTGCCAGCTATTAGCTTGCAATTCAAGGAGCAATTAAAAAAAGTGGAACAACTGATACTTTCTGAGATAAATGTGAAGGAAATACAATACCTCGATCAGGAAGTGGGTGCTTTGGTAAAGCGAATAAAGCCCAATTTTAAGGAGCTAGGGCCAAGATTTGGAAAATTGATGAAGGCGATTGCCTCTGAAGTCGAAAAATTCAGCCAGGACGATATTGCTACCTTAGAGCGCAACAAGGAGCTACCATTACATTTAGAAGGCAGCACTCTAATATTGAAATTTAGCGATGTAGAGATTATATCTGAGGATATACCCGGTTGGTTAGTTGCAAACGAAGGCCCTTTAACCGTTGCTTTGGATGTAAACATAACTGCCGAATTGCGCAACGAAGGAATTGCCCGTGAATTGATAAACAGAATCCAGAACTTACGAAAAGATAAAGGACTTGAAGTAACCGACAAAATTGAATTATTCGTACAAAGGCATTACAATATTTCTGATGCTGTGTTGTTCAATAATGACTATATTTGTTCGGAAACGCTTGCCGAAAGATTGAACTATGCAGACCAAATAGACAGCCAAGAAAAGGTTGCGGTTGAATTGGACGACAACATTCTTACATACATTCATATTCATAAATTCAATAATCCTATAGCCACAACTTAAAACCCAATACCAAAATGGAAACCAAAAAAGAAAAAACCAGATACTCCGACGAGGAATTGCAAGAGTTTAAAACTATCATAGTGCGCAAGCTCGATGAGGCACGCGAGGGTTTAAAGATTCTTACAGAGGCTTATACTACCCAAAATGCCAATGACACCAACGACACATCGCCATCGTTCAAAGTATTGGAAGAAGGCTCCCAAGTTTTGTCGAAAGAAGAGAATAGCCAATTAGCCGGTAGGCAGCAAAAGTTTATTCGCGACTTAGAGAACGCTTTAATCCGGATAGAAAACAAAACTTATGGCATTTGCAGAGTTACTGGAAAACTCATTTCCAAAGAGCGACTCAGAAGCGTTCCCCATGCAACCCTTAGTATTGAGGCAAAACTTAACCAAAACAAGTAAACCTATATGCGTGTTATCAAGTTCCCCAAAGTATGGATTCCTTGGATGGTAGTAATCTTAGTCTTGATTATTGACCAAACCATCAAGATCCTTGTTAAAACCAACATGACACTCGGGCAAACCATACCTGTGGTTGGCGATATTTTTATGTTGCATTTCACCGAAAACTTCGGAATGGCGTTTGGATTAGAAATACCCGGGGAGTTTGGAAAGCTGATGCTTAGCTTGTTGCGAATTGCAGCCCTTTGCCTTATTGGTTGGTTTATTGTGAAGATGGCCAAGGAGAATGCTGCAAATGGTTTCTTGATTTCTTTAGGTTTGGTTTTTGGTGGGGCGGCGGGCAACATTATTGATGGAAGCATTTATAGCCTGATATTTAGCCAAAGTACATTCACCCAAGTTGCGCAGATGTTTCCTGAGGGTGGGGGCTATGGCACCTTTTTGCACGGATATGTAGTGGATATGTTTTATGCACCCATCATCAGAGGATATTACCCAGATTGGTTTCCTTTTTGGGCAGGGAGAGAATTTATCTTTTTTAGACCAGTTTTTAATGTGGCCGATGCAGCAATTACAAGTGGGGTGTTTACAATGCTTATTTTTCAGAAAAAATACTTTAAATCCTAATTTGGGGACTGTTTGTGCTTAAATAGCCCGGCGACCACCGGGTTGTTTTTTTAAATGACATCCTTCCTAATGCATTTACAATGAGTGGATTTCTGTTTGAACAAATTGTTTTTGGTCCCATTCGCAGCCGCAGGCTCGGCATATCTTTGGGAATAAACCTATTGCCCACGCATCGCAAAATGTGCTCCTTCAATTGCATCTATTGTGAGTGCGGCATCACTATGCCCAAACCAGAACCTGTGGATTTTGCCGAGAAGCAAGATGTGATTTATCACCTCGAGGAGAAACTCAAAAGTCTCAGCAGCAAAAATGCCATGATTGATGCCATAACCTTTGCAGGAAATGGCGAACCCACGCTTCATGCAGATTTTAATGAAATCATTGACCAAACTATTTTGCTGAGAAATCAGTATTATAAAAATGCAAAAATAGCGGTGCTTAGCAATGGTTCGAAAGCCGACAAGCCATCGGTGGAGGATGCACTTAATAAGGTGGATTTGAATATTTTGAAACTCGATGCCGGAACTGAAGAAACATTTCAAAAAATAAATATTGCCAAAAGGGGATTAACATTAGAAATTATCCTTTCTAACTTGGAGCGCTTTAAGGGCAAAATGATTATTCAAGCAATGTTTGTAAAAGGCATTCACCAAGGGGAGATGTACGACAATACTACCGAAGAGGAGGTAGATTTGTGGTTGCAACACATCAAGAGGCTTCAGCCCCGGCAAGTTATGATTTATCCCATTGCCCGAGAAACCCCAATCAGCGGGCTTCAAAAAGTGAGCCTTGACACTTTGGAAAAAATAGCCCAAAAAGTGGAGGCAGCAGGAATAGAGGCAAGAGTGTTTTATTAACCTGCCGTTTTTCGGCTTTGCATTCGGGGGGGCTTTTAGCACTACACTTAGATCGTAGAACTGCACTTCAAACACAATCAAAATTGTCGACAGAAGCAAATCACCATGCCTGACGCAAAACCTATGTTGGTGGTAGTTCTTCTTCGCCCGTGTCGTTGTCAGCAAGTTTAAATGATGTATTATAGTCTGTGGTATTATAGTAGTCATAAAATTACTTTTGTCTCGGTGAAAAAAGATAAACATCTCTTAGAGTTAGGCAACCAAATTCGTGAACTACGAAAGTCTAAAGGTTTGTCTCAAGAGCAACTTGCTTTGCAAGCCGAAGTTGACCGGTCCTATGTCGGTGGTATTGAAAGAGGAGAAAGAAATGTTAGTTTTTTAACCCTAGTCAAGATTGCTGACTGTCTTGGATGTGATGTTGCAAAATTTACAAAAGGAATACCTAAATGACGAACGAAGAAAAAATAAAACTTGCTGGTAAACTTTTAAAGTATTGTAAGAAATTCAATATCCCGCTTGAATTTTTGTTTGAAATACTCGAAGACCAAAAAGTTTCGCCAATGATAAGAGGTAAGGCAATGGAATATAATGCCTTCTTAATGTTGGAGCAGATATTACCAAGAACCACATGGAGTGTCCAGAAATTAAACCTTAATGCACAAACAGGAATGTATGATGAAGATATAAGCATCACACATCGTAGGACTGGAATAATTTTAAAAGTTGAAAGTAAAAGCACCGTTCGTGGTTCAATGAGCGATGGGAAAAGAAGTAGAAACTTAAAAGTGCCACACTTTTTAGTTAAAAGTCACAGGTCAAGAAGTAATATCAAATTAGCAGGTTCTTCAAATGACCGTTATTCTGTTGATAGTTTTGATGTTTTAGTAACGAACACTTCAAATGCGATTTTTGAGAGAAATACTGTCGGTGAACATTTGGAAGTTGTGCGTGATGAAAACTTAAAAAATTTGCTCTATGAATTTTACTCTGCTAAAACCGATGAAGAATTATTAATTGCTTGTGAAAATGATTGGAAGTATTGTATTCCTAAAGATATTGCTGTTGACGGATTTATTCCACGAACACCTTATGTAACTCTTGAAAGCGATGTTAATTGGAAGCCTTTAACTTCAATTGAAGACAGGTTGTTGGAAGTTGTCGAAGAAAAAAGAAAGTCAAATCAAACTACGAGGCGTAAATAGCTTCGGGTTCTCTAAGTGTCGCTAATTCGCTGTCGTAATTTATTAGGAACAACTCCTTGCCCTTATATCTTTCACCTTTTCTGATAGTCCCATTTTTTTGGTCGTCTGTCCTTTGAATACAATAATTCCACTCACGGTCGTGTGTTTCAAGCATCCAATGATATAGTTCCTTAATATCAGGAGTATTGTCATAGGTAACAAAAAGGTTTAAACGTTCATTGTTTCTTCGCAAACATACCGCAAGTCTAAAATGGTCTTGCTTTGAAAAGTAATGTTGATAAAACTTGTCTTGGTCTGCGTTAAAGTATGGAGGGTCAAGAAATAATAATGCTCCGTCAGGTGCATTATCTATTACATGCTCAAAGTCAAGATTTGTAATTTCTACACCTTGCAGTTTTTGGCTTGTCCTTAAAATATTTTGCGCCCAATTTTTAGGTTGCATTGAATATTTGTCACCGTAACCCCAATACATGTTACGTTTATTCATTATTCCGCTATAAGATGTGCGGTTTAAGTAAAACCAACGCCCAGCTCTTTCCAAGTCATTTTGAGGTTTAAACTCATTTTTGAAAAAACCGTGTAATTCCTTTGTAGCTGGTAATGGGTCTCCAAACAAAACAGATCTAGTGAATTTTTCAGGAATTCTACTCTCTATAACCAAACGCCTTTTGAGGAAATAAATAAGTTCTTCTGGATTATCACGAATAGTTAAATAAACATTTATTAGTTCACCGTCTATGTCGTTAAGTTGGTTAAAGCCAGCTTTAGGTTTTGCGAAGAAAATGCTGCCACCACCTGCAAAAGGCTCAATGTAGGCTGAGTGGCTTGGCACATGGGCAAGAATAAGTTTTCTAGCGTAAAACTTGCCGCCTGCATATCGAAATGGACTATTGATTGAACCGTTCATATAGCAAATTTACAATGATATATTAAAGTCCGCAAATTTTTTCATAATATTTTTCAACTGAGTTATTAAAAAGTTGGTTTTCACTCCGAAAGTTTGGAGTTTGCAGTGCCGTAGAATCACCTCCAACTTCAAAATTAGGGAAATGTTAAAGGAAAAATCCCATCACTTGTGTTTTGCCGCATTTTATTGGTACGCAAATGTCATTATCAACTAATTTTAGAACGCTCATCAATAGTGCTGCTTGCAGAATGAATTCATGGGTTTTAATACGGTTATTCACAAGTAAATTTTCAGATTTATTACCGAAGGATGCTTTGAAAAAAGTTTTCCACTTCAATGCATTCAGAATTGCTTGATAAAGTCGGATTTGAGTTTTACGAGTTTTCAATTATTATGGCCCATTAGACTTTTTGAAAAAACCAAAAACAAACGGACGATGCTGCTGTTAATACATCGCTATAAAACAACACTTATTCAAAAAAACTCATAAAAATGCTGTGTATTTCTCACCCCAATACCGATGCTTGGTTTAATCTTGCAGCTGAAGAATTTGTTTTAAAGAATTTCGATCAGGATGTTTTTATGCTTTGGCAAAATGACAATGCCATAGTAGTTGGAAAACATCAAAACACTCTTGCCGAAATAAATTATGATTTTGTAAAGGAGCAGAACATAAAGGTTGTAAGACGGCTCTCGGGCGGTGGCACGGTGTATCATGATATGGGTAACCTAAACTTTACCTTTATCATGAATGGCCATGAGGGACAAATGGTAGATTTCCGAAAATTTACTCAGCCTATAATTGATGTATTGGGCAAACTTGGAGTAGAAGCAAAATTTGAAGGCCGAAACGACCTTACCATCAACGGTCTGAAGTTCTCAGGAAATGCCGAGCATGTTTATAAAAATCGCGTATTGCACCATGGCACGCTTCTGTTTTCTTCGGAATTAAACAATCTCACCAACGCACTGAAGGTAAACCCGTTGAAATTTCAGGATAAAGCTGTGAAAAGCGTTAGGAGCAGGGTAACCAATATCTCAGAACACTTACAGGCTGATTTAGATGTGCTTGGCTTTAAAAACTTGATAATGCAGCATATTGTAACCATGTATCCCGATGCAGAAACCTATTTGTTTACTGGGGACGACTTGGATGCAATATCCAAATTGGTTAGCGAGAAATACTCCACATGGGAGTGGAACTTTGGATACTCGCCCAAATACAATTTCCAGAAAATGATAAAAACGGCGGGTGGGTTTGTTGAGTTCCAAGTGAAGGTTGAGGATGGCATTATCAAAGACATCAGACTTTTTGGCGATTTCTTTAGCAGCCGAGATATAAGCGAGCTGGAAGCACTACTTATAAATGTTGCCCACAGAGAAGATGCCATTAGAAGCAAATTAAGCACCATCAACTTGAATGACTACTTGCACTTAGTGCAACTCGATGAGTTTGTTGCGGGCATTTTTTGATTCAATAGACTAATTCTGCCAAATTTATTTGCCCTGCTTAGCGCAAAGCATAAAAAAACCCGGCTATCCACCGGGTTTTTGGTTTTCTAAACCATTGTTTCTATATTCCAAACAAAGGCCCTAATGCCTTGCAGCTCCGACTTTTGGTCTATTGCTTTAACGGCATCGAGTAGTTGTTGCACATTTTCCGGTTTTACTATGGCGAGCACAGCCGAGTTCATTGCCGGCCATGTGTGCGTGCCCATGTGCGGCTCTCCTGTTTCGCTTCCTCTGCCCTGCACATCGGCCCAAAGGGAAAACCCTCTTACTTGGTAAGTATCAAGCATCTTTAGCACAGAATCGGTAAGCACTTGGTTGTAAGCTATATAAACTGCTTTCATGGTGTTTGAGATTTAGGGTTAGGAAAGTTGTCCGATTTGGCGTTCTGATTTGCCTTTCCTATACTTTCTGCTGCCAAAAGCATAATAGAATACGGGCACCAAAACCAAGGTAATCAAAGTGGAAAATGTAAGTCCGCCAATAACTGCTACACCCATAGGTGCCCATATTTCGGAGCCTTCGGCTCTACTAATGGCGAGTGGTATCATTGCCAACAAAGTGGTAAGCGTGGTCATAAGCACTGGGCGTAGCCTAGAACTACCCGACATAATTACGGAATCGTAAACGGAATACCCGCGAGCAACCAGTAGGTTGGTGTAGTCAATCATCACAATGGAGTTCTTAACCACAATCCCCACCAGAATCACACTTCCTATCATGGAAATCACATTAAGCTCCATACCTGTAATGAACAACGCCAGCAACACGCCGGTAAAAGCGAAAGGAATAGAAATCATGATGATAATAGGCATTCTGAAAGACTCGAATTGAGCGGCCATTACCACATACACCAGAAAAATACTCAAGAGCAGAAGAAATGCCAAGTCGGCAAATGCTTCTTGTTGTTCCCGTATTTGACCACCAAATATTACAGCCATTCCGGGTGGGGTCTCCATTTGGTCGAGCTGCGCTTGTATGTCGGTAGTAACATCGCCTAACGACCGTCCAAACAGGTCGCTTGTTACCAAAAGATATCGTTGGCGATTTTTGCGTTCAATGTTGGGTGGAGAGTAGAATTCCTCAATTGTAGCAAATTCCTTAACCCTCACCAAGCGTCCGGTTTGGTTCATAATTGCAATATTTTCAATATCGGCAATTGTGTTGCGGAATTCTTCTTTGGAACGCACTACTACATTGTATTCCTCTCCTCCTTCGCGAAAGCGAGTTGCTATCATTCCTTCCACCCTATTTCTAATAGCTTGTGCTGCCATGGTAGTGGTAACACCAAGCATAGCCATTCGTTGTTGATCGGGTACAATGCGAAGTTCTGGTCGTTCGTCGCCACGAGAAATGCTTATGTCTCTAAGACCCGGTATTTGCTTCATTCTCTGCTCCAGATCCTTGGCAAATTGGGAAGTGGTATTGAAGTCTTCTCCAAAAATCTCAATCTCCACCGGACTTCCGCCAAAACCACCTTGGCCTGCAGTAACGCTAAACCTAACAACTTCAGGGAATGCAGCAAAATCTGTACGAATTTCATCTGCAATCTCCCATACGGTTCTATCTCGTTCGGATGCAGGGATTAAGCGGAAAATAAAGTTGATAACATTTGAGCCTTCGCGCCCGCCGCCAAACATCACATTGCCTGTTTCGGTGCCGGTGCTGCTGCTTATCATGTCGATCTCAGGAAAGTTTGCTTCAATCATATCTTGCATTCGTTCTGCGATCTTCACACTTTCGGTAAGGCGAAGCCCTGCCGGAAGCTCCACAGTAGCGTTCAACCTGCTTTCGTCGGTTTGGGGAAAGAATCCTGTGTCGATATATGGCACTAAGAGAAAGCTTGCCGCAAAAATGACTATAGCAGCAATAAATGTTTTTATTTTGTTGCTTAAAGCTACTTTCAAGGTAGCAAGATAAAACTTGTCTATGCCACCCAGAATACCTTCGATAAAGCCCGATACTCTGGTGCCCAAGCCCCGTCTTTTGCCCGAATTTGCTTCAAGCATTATGGATGAAAGCATAGGAGTGAGGGTCATGGCTGCAATAGTTGATACCGAAACTGTGATAGTTACAATCCATCCCAATTGCTTGAAGAAAATTCCCATCAAGCCTCCAATCATCGTAAGTGGTAGAAATACGGCAACCACAGTGAGGGTAGATGCTACAACGGCAAGGCCTACCTCGTTGGTGCCATATACCGAGGCTTCTTTGGGAGTTGCACCCAACTCAATCTTTTTGGTAATATTTTCCAAGACCACTATGGCATCGTCAACCACCATTCCCATGGCTATGGCCAACGATGATAGCGAAATAAAGTTTATAGAATTGCCAGTTAAATATAGGTAGATGAATCCCGTGATGAGAGAAACGGGGATGGTTAGAATTATAATGATTGTGGCTCTCCACTTTCCTAAGAAAAATAAGACAACAAGCGTAACGAAAACCGCTGCATAATACAACACATTGGTGAGGTTGTTTATGGCATCTACAATGAATTCTGATGTGTCGAATATCTTCTCTACCGTAATATCGGGTGGGAGTTGTTCTAACAAGGCAGGCAACTGTCGGTCAACTTCTCTTGAGATTTGCACGGTGTTTGCGCCCGATTGTTTCATTACCATAAACCTTAGGCCTTGCTCCCTATCCATGGTTTCTTTAATGGTAAGCTCGCGCAGGGTGTCGTTTACTGTTGCCACATCTCGTACATATACGGGATTGCCCATAAAGTTTCCGATCACAATGTTTTGTATCTGCTCGCTTGAAGTGAACTCACCGGTAAACCTTAGTGGATAGTCAATTTGCCCCATTCGAAGGTTGCCGGTAGGCAAGGCAATATTTTCAGATGATAGAGCCATTCCAACCTGTTCGAGGGTTAGGTTCATGGCTTCCAACCTTTGGGGGTCAATATTTACTTGCACCTCGCGCACAGGGCCACCAAACATCATTACTGTGCCCACCCCATCAATTCTGTTTAGGGGGTTTATAATAATATCATCAATGATTTTGGAGAGTGCCGGGTAGCTTTCTCTTGCAGTTGCCGAAAGCATCATTACAGGAATCATATCGGCACTAAACCTGAAAACCGTTGGTTGCTCAATGTCTTCGGGAAGAATGCGCGCCAAGCGTCCCAAAATATCTCGAATCTCGTTGGTGGACTCGTCAAGATTAGTGCCGTATTCAAACTCTAATGAAATTGACGAAACATTTTCTCTTGAAGTAGATGTGATGTTGCGCAAGTTTGCAACCGTGCTCAGGTTGTCTTCAATAGGTCGGGTTACATTGGTTTCAATATCGGAAGCCGCTGCACCCGGGTAAACCGTTATCACGCTGATGAATGGTGGATCTATTTCCGGATAGAGGTCTATGGGCATCTCGCGCAGGCTAAAAACGCCAAAAGCAACGATAGCCACAAAAACCATGAGCGTGGTTATGGGTCTTTTAACAGCAGAACTGTATATGCTCATTGGGGAATTGTTTAATAGTTAGTTTTGAATTTGCACTGCGCGCTGGTCCATAAGGTTGTGTTGCCCGGATACTACTAAGATTTCACCCGGCATAAGGCCTGAGAGTATTTCCTGCTTATCGTCTATATTGCGTCCTATGGTAACCAGCTTGCGGATTGCTACTCCGTTCTCTACCACAAACACAAACCTTTCGTTGCTTCCAACTTGTTTCAGAACAGCCAAAGCAGGTACCATAACAGCTTCAATTTGTCCGAGGTTGAGAGCCACGCGGGTGAACATTCCGGGTCGCAACGCCAAATCTGCATTGTCCACTACGATTTCTACCCTGAAGGTGCCTGTGGCTCTTTCGATGGTTGGATAAATCTTATAAACCCTTCCTTGAAATGTTCTTCCGGGAAACAAGTCGGATGTAACGGTTGCGGCAAGCCCTCTCCTCACAGCAGGGAAAAATCTTTCTGAGATGTTGATAGTTATTACCACTGGCCGCAATTGCATCACACTCACAATAGCGGGTTTGCCGGCTGGTCCAGGAGTCATGCTAAACAGTTCTCCCGCACTATTGTATCGCCCGGTAATTACCCCCGGCATTGTAGCCCTGATTTGGGTGTGTCTTCTTAGGTTTTCGAGATTGGCTTTGGTAATGTCGTATTGCACTTTCATCTGATCGTACATTTGCTGGGTTACAGCACCAATCCTTCTAAGGGTGTCGAGCCGCATCAAGTCGTTGCGCAGTTGCTGATATTGTGTTTGTACCTGCAATACTTGGGTTTGATCCATTTCCACTAAAAGTTGTCCTTTGCTTACAAAGTCGCCCACATCCACAAGGATGCGCTCAATTCGTGCCGGCTGGGCGGCTGCCAAATGCGCCTCTTCGTAGGGTTGCACCGTGCCTGTAAAATCTAAATTGTTGGCAATGGATAGCGATTCAACCGGTTGGGTCTTAACTATTGTAGCTTGTTGTTCTGCTTCTTCTGCTTCTTGGCGGGGCTGGCAGCCCGAAAGGGCAATCAAAACAGCTCCTAAAACAGCAAGTATGCCTTTATGTGTTGCAAAATGGTTTTTCATTCTTCGAGATATTAAAATGTTAAAGTTTTTGTTCGCCTATAAATCGTCTGTACTCAGCTAATGTTCTTAGAAATTCGTGTTCGGCTTGTATTTGGTTGAATCGCGACTGTGTAAGTGCCAACTCACTATCGTTAAGTTCCAAAAGTGTGCCTTGTCCCGTGTTGTATCTTACAAGGGCTATTTCGTACCCACGATGTGCCATTCCGACGGTTTCGCTAGCTGTTTGTGCTTTTTGTCTTGCCACCATCATGGTATTGAGCAGAGTCTCCAATTGAATAGCGAGGGTCTGGCTGAGGTAGTCGCGCTGAAGCTCCATTTGCTGACTGGCCAATTCAAGCTGTCGTGCTTGGTTGCGCACTGTAAATCCGCTGAATATGGGAATAGTAAGCCGCAATCCGGCTGCTGAAGTCCTTACCCAACGGTAGTCGGCAAAGTTAAAGTCGTTGGC
>DMJL01000006.1 GCA_003451785.1 Bacteroidales bacterium | reverse complement strand
GCATAGTTGGTATGATCGCCAAAAAACGGACGAACCAACCAAGTGCCTGCCCTTCGGTCGAAGTTCCATTGCCCGTGCAAATAAGTAATGTACAACACAACCAATGCGAGGGGTATTGCGTAATAAAACATCAAATGGCGATTGGCCGGATAGGTTTTGAGCAGCCAAAGCGTAAAAAAGAAAAACACACCTACATACCAAAATCTCGAAAGGAAGAATTTGATTGATACAACAGGCATTTCGCTGGTGATGGAGGTTACCAGTAACCACACAAGATTAACAAGCAAAACAATCGTTATTGGATGCCCGAAAACTTCCTTATCTATTTTTCTGTTGAGTATCAATTTGAACAGAAAAAATGCCATAAGCATCAATACCAATGGTTCTCCCGGAATGTTTACCGAAAAACCTAAGTTATCGAACAGTACCCTGAACGATAATGGTGTGATAACAAATGCAATAAGAAGTACCTTCCGCAAATCAAAAAAAAACAACATGGAAGTTGCAATTGCAGCAGGTAGGGCTAAAACCCAAAATTGCTCTACAGAAAACAACAGCAAACTTAGCCCGACATAAATCAGGCAAACAGCAATCAATAAAATAAGCTTTAAGCTCTGATTCAACGAATTAACAGGAATTATTGCTTTCTTTTCAAAATACCTTTTTGCAATATCTGCTCATACAGAATTATCCCCAACAGACTAAGAAGACCGGCTGTTCCGGTGATTAAAAGAACCAACAACCATCTAGTTGGGAAGGCTTTTTTGTCGGGGACAACCGCAGGGTCAACTATAAAAGAAAATGTAAGAAAGTTCTCGTAATCACTTTTGGCTTCCAACATTCTACGGTGAGCCGTTGACTTGTTAGCACTAATATTCTGAATGGCAGCGGTAAGATAAATATACTGCCCTCCCTTCTCGCCCAGTATATCAAGTCTTTGTTTAATAGCTTCGGCTCCTCTGGTATTGCCCTGCGATAAATCCATTGCGAGTTGCCTATGAAGCATACCCGATTGACCCAGGATATCGTAAACTCCTGCCCGCATGATTACTTGTAATGAGTCGTTTATTTCATCAAGGTCGCTTCGATATTTTTCAAAATAATCGGCAGCCGCCTGATATGCAAGCCTTGCTCTGTCTGCCCTTATTTCGTTTTTGACTGTATCGGCAAGGAGCGCAATATGGTTTGCCAACCTTGCCGCCAATTCCGGGTCTTTGTCTCTCACCGTAAGCTCAATGGCTCCAAAAGGGGTGCGGCGTGCATTTACATTTTGGCGAAACATTCTATTGAAGCGTGTTCTCCGAAATCGATCATGTTCCTCAATTTCGTAATGTTCCATTAGATTGTACAATGTATCAATACGATCGCGCACGGCACCAGAAGAGATAATTTGCAGCAATCTTTCGGCAGCCACCACATCACCGTATTGAAGGAAATCGGGGGCTGCTTCCATTCCACCCAACACCGCTCTTGAAATGCTTGCCGTGGTGGCAGGAAACAATACAATAGTAGCATCGTATTTTGGGGTAATGAAAATGGGAGCCGTGAATATAGCAGAGCCAACTGCAGCAGTAACACCAACAATGCAGAGCAATTTCCACCATTTAGAAACAAATGAAATTACACCTGATAAATCGGTGATTTTGTTATCCTGAAACATGATTGATTTATTTTAGGTTCAAAATTAATGAAAATTTATGGAAAACTCCCGCCAGCCAACCTTTTTACTTTTGTTTGTCGTCGCCCTGCACAATTAATTGATATAGCTTTCTCAATTGAAACAACCGGATAGCAGCACCAAACGATAGGCTGAATATTGCCATTAATATAATATTAATCAACCAAGACCAAGGCAATTGCATGCTTAAAAACCCAATGACTATCACTCCCGCTACAAAAAGCAACAGTTTGCCCAAAAACAGAAAGTTTACAGGAAATTTAAAAATATACACTACAGCAATTCCTTGCAAAATAGCTACCATCAATTGGGTTACCATACTGGCAATGGCGGCTCCTTCGGTAGTCAACAAAGGAATCAAACAAAAATTCAATACAAGATTTACAATTAGCCCAATTATGGCAATTCCATTCAAAATTTTAAGATTTCCATTTGCAGTGAGCAGAGTACCCAGAATATAACTGGTAGCGGTGCCAATCATTCCAATCATTAATACACCCAGAGTTGTACTCGAAAGCAAAATCCTATCGTTGAACTGTGCAAGGGTTTCGCCCGGATACGGGGGATAAAGAAGCGTCATAATCTCCTGAGCATAAAAAAACGAACCTATAGCTAAAGTAATTGTAGGTGCAATAAGCAGGGTGAATGAAATCTTTGCGAGCATGCCGACTGGTTGGTTTAAAGATAGCATTCTTGAAAACATAGGCAACAACAGAACTGCAAACAGAAAAGCAAATTGGACCGAAGCATCGAGCAGCCTGAATGCTGATGCGTAAATACCGCTGTAATGTGCGCCATTGGGCAGCAATCGTTCGAGAATCACACCATCTGCCCGCAGAGCAATGGTCATTAGGATAAATAATAATGCGTATGGAAAGCTTTTCTTTAGTATGATAAACATAAAAGGAAGATCCCAATTGATTCTAAAATTCAGAACCCCGGATTTATTAATAACAATTACTAAAGTTATGACAAATGTTAGCAGATGAGCCACCGTTTGAGCATACACAAAATAGCTTATTCTGAACTCAGCAACCACCTGCCCCCACAAAAGAACTCCAATGAGAATGATCATCAACAGTCTGTCGAGAACGGAAATGAACCCATCTGTGCGAAAAAGTTGCAAACCGCTCAAATTGGAACGCAAGTACAACACCATTCCCATAAAAAATTGGTTTACAGCAAGCAAAACAAGAAGAAACATTTGCTCAGCTGTATATTCAATAACGAATGCTGTAACAAAGGAGAAAACCAGATACAAACCAAACAGAAGGATTTTGAGCGATAATAAGTTGGGGAGATGTTTATTTACCAGAAGGGGATTTTGGGCAATGTTTCGATTATTAAAATTGGTAATTCCCAAATCGAGCAGCATATTGAACAGAAATGAAAAATTCAATAGTGCAAAATAAAAGCCATATTCAGTAGCACCTACTGTATTCTGCACGCTTCTATCCACCCCCAAAAGCCAGAACGGCTTAATAAGAAGATTGAGCGCCAAGAGGATGAAAAGATTTTTAAGAAATTTCTGATACATTAACTAAGAAAGCATATAAAGTTGCCACTAAAAAAGGTTACTCGATTATTCCATCTGCAAAAGTATGAGATTTAAAATATTTTGCAGACCAGTTCCAATGCACCTATTGCACCTTTTGGCACATTCCTTGTTGCTGATTGAAGCGTCCCAATAGTAAAAATAGTACTTTTGTAACAGTGTTATCCATTCGATTAAGCATTACGACAAGATTTGCCCATGAAATTCAAACCCGGTGATAAGGTTATATTCCTAAACGAAAAGGGAGGCGGCACAGTTTCTCAGATAGTAAATGAGAAGGTAGTAAAAGTTTCCATTGAAGATGGGTTTGAGATTCCTTATGCCATTACAGAATTGTTGCGTGCAGAGTCGGGTGCTGTAGCTGCTGCAGTTGCTGAGAAAGAAGAAGAAAATACCGATATGGTTCCCCTTTTTGCTCCCACGGGCAAAACGGGGCGATTAGACCAAGGAGTATATCTGGCATTTGTACCTACACAGCAAGAAAAACTCTTAGAAGGCAGTTTGGAGATTCATCTTGTAAACCATTCGAATCACGAATTGTTGTTTGGGTTGTTTCTAAATCCTGCAGGAAACTTTCATGGAACCGATTTTGGGTTTGTGAATGCGCAATCAGCACTCCTATTGCAAGAGATTGAAAGGAAGGATATTGAAGATTGGATAAATGGTCTTGTGCAAATGATTTTTTTTGAGTCTGGAAGGTCAAAACCGTTGAAGCCCATAAGTGCAGCAATATTGTTGAAACCCATAAAACTTTTTAAAGAGGAAAGTTTTCAGTTTGAAGCCTTATTGCGAAAAAAGGCATTGTTGGTTTCTCTTGGCAAGATGGAGGAGCTTGCTGCCAGCAACACGCAAATTGATGTGATGAGCGATAACCTGAAATTGCTTCAGGAGAAAATGCACGAAGGAAGTATTGCACCAGCACCCATAAAAAATGCATCAAGTTTTTTGGATAAGCACAAGGTGGACGATCGCATTGCGGAGATTGACTTACACATCACCGAGCTTGTAGAGACCACCACGGGACTCTCCAACACTGATATGGTGAAGATTCAAACAGACTATTTTTTGAAATGCTTGGATCAGGCCATTGTTGAGAAACTTTCTAAAATGATTTTTATACACGGTGTTGGCAATGGGATTTTGAAAAACGAAATTCACCGCAGATTGCGCAATTTGGAAGGGATTCAATTTCACGATGCATCTTATGCGCGATATGGTCGTGGGGCAACCGAGGTAGTCTTTTACAGAAACAAATAACCTGCCATCGAATAAATATCGAAGCCCGTGAAATATTTTTTAAAACCTAAATAAACATTTTTAAAGTAGTAATCAACAATAAACAAATAAAAAAGCAGGCTGTCCTGTCGCGATGCATTTAGGTGCAGTGAGGAAAGTCCGGGCAACATAGAGCAGCATACTTCCTAACGGGAAGCCGGTTTGCGAAAATCAAACCGAGAGCAAGTGCCACAGAAAACAACCGCCTGCACGCCATGGGCAGTGTAGGTAAGGGTGAAAACGGGAGGTAAAAGCTCCCGCCCTATGCAGGCGACTGTAGAGGGGGGTAAACCTTATGCGTTGAAAGACCAAATAAACCGAGGCTTGAGGGTAGCTCGCCCAAACTCGGAGGGTAGGTCGTTAGAGCTGAAGCGTGAGTTTCAGTCCAGACAAATGACAGGAATCTCGCTTATGCGAGAAACAGAACCCGGCTTATAGGCCTGTTTTTTTATTTTTTGAATTACAAATTTTAAAGGATATGACAAAAACCGTAATCATCGCTCT
>DMJL01000249.1:7672-11039 GCA_003451785.1 Bacteroidales bacterium | reverse complement strand
ACCGCCATAAATCGCACAGTATATGCATAGATAAGTGAAACCCAAGTGCCTAACAAAACTACCCTTATCACCGGCGACAAACTCGATTGGAGCCACATAAAGGCCGTGATAAGCCCTATTGCAACCACAGCCCCGGGTATAGCATAGCCCAAAGTAGATATCTTTGCTAATAATCGGGTGATTTTAAAGGACTTAAACCTCACGGCTATGGCTAAGAGCAATGCTGTAGCTACAACAACCACCGCCGCCAATCCTGCAAGGAAGAAACTGTTGCGAAGCAATACAAAGAAGGCCTGATTCAGTTCGTTGTCTATTGTAGAAACAGTCCAATATATGAGCATTAATATCGGAAGAACAAAACCCACCACCAAGGGAATACCACATGCAACGCTTGCAAAAAAAGCTTTTGCGCCCTTTAATCTTCCGATTTTATGGGGAACATAATTGGCGCCTAATTGATGATAGAGCATCGAACGCCTTTGGTATCTTTCTAAGAAAATTAACAAAAAGACAAATAGCATTAAAAAAGCACTCAGCCGCATAGCTGCATTGGGGTCGCTGAAAGCAAACCATGCTGTGAAAATACCGGTTGTAAATGTTTCGACACTGAAATATCGCATCAAGCCGTATTCGTTGAGTACTTCCATAAGTACCAACGACACCCCTGCCACTAATGCAGGGCGAGCTAATGGCAACACTACCAGAAAAAATGTAGCAACCGGGCCTTTGCCTAAAGAAGCGGAAACTTCGGAAAAAGTCATACTTTGGCTCATGAACCAGGAGCGACTAATTAGGAATACATACGGATAAAGAGTAGCTGCCAGAATGAATATGGCACCTTCCAGCGATAAAATTTCAAAAAACAGAAACGGACCTGTGTTTATACCAAAGGTTTCCCGAAGCCATACATAAAGGGGTGAAGTCCAACTCAACAAACCTGCCCAAGCAAACCCGTTGATATAGACTGGCACTGCTAAGGGCAAAATCAAAGCCCATTGAAAAAACTTCGACCCCGGGAAACGAAACATTGTTGCAAGCCAAGCAGTGCCCGTACCTGCAACAAATGTTAAAAGTCCTACGCCTAACATGAGCCAAAAGGTGTTGGAAACATAATTGGGCACTAAGTTTTGGAGAATGTGATTCCAAACCTCTCCCCCTCTGTTGAATATCTCCGGAAGGAGCGTCAGTAGGGGCGATGCTACAAGAAAACTCACCAAAAAAATTGCCACCACCCATGGGTTGGCCCATTGATGCTTGAGTACCCTAAAGGCTCTATGTACTAGAGGTTTCACTTCCAGCCGGTGCGATCAAAAATAAACATGGCTTCTTGCAAATAGCTTCTAAGGTCGGATAGCTGCAAAGTATCGGCTTTAAATTCGCCCCACTGTTGTACAAGCGTTGGCCATGGCACACGGCTGGAAACAGGGTATTCAAAATTGCTGTTGGCCAACAATTGCTGTGCATGGTCGCTAAGAAGAAATTCAATAAGCTTAATGGCATTCTCACGATTTGGTGCATGGGCTGCCAGACCCACTCCGCTGATGTTGATGTGGGTGCCTCTATCGCCTTGGTTTGGAAAAAAGATGCCAAGATTATCTACAAGGGCGCGCTCTTCGGCAATTTCAGAGTTGTGCAACAAACCCACATAGTAGGTGTTTACAATAGCAATGCTACCTGCACCGGCTGCAACTGCTTTCACTTGATCGCGATCGTTTCCTTGTGGGCTGCGTGCAAAATTGGCAACCAATGCACGCGACCATTCCTCAGCCTTTTCAGCACCCAATGCAGCTATCATGCTTGCCATGAGCGTTTGATTGTATTGATTTTGGGATGTGCGCACAAGTATTTGCCCTCTCCATCGCGGATCGGCTAAGGCCTCGTAAGTGGATAGGTCGGCAGGGTTTACCTTATCCTTATGATAAACAAAAACGCGCGCCCGGCTTGTAAGACCCACCCATTTGCCGCCAGCATCGCGATAACTCAATGGCACCAGCTCATCTACCAACGAAGACTCGAAGGATTGCAGCAACCCCCTCTGGTCGGCAAGCACAAGCCTTCCGGCATCAACAGTAAAAAGCAAATCGGCAGGCGAGGCGCTTCCTTCCAATTCCATCCTGCTTATAAGTTGGTCGGCATCAGCCTTTATGACATTTACTTTTATACCGGTTTCTTCATAAAATTCGGCAAAAAGCACTTCATCTATCTCATAATGCCTGCCCGAATAAACATTTACCTCATTAACAGCGGGCGCACATCCAAAAAACAGAATGCTCATTAAGCCCAAAAAAAACAGATTTCTCATTGCAAAAAAATTAATATAAAATTTACTTAATCATTTTATCGAACCACATATGAGCCATAAAAGGAGCCAAACCTTTAAAACAACAAACACCTATCAGATTCATTTCCATTGTTTTACCACCTTGAAATGTTTCTGTTGGTAATGAAAAAAGGACTTTACTTACGCTGCAAACTATGCTGCACATATTAAAACTTCCCATCAATAGATTCAGTTACCATTACAACGACCATTAACTTGCACTAAAACCATTAAATTTGCCCTTAAGGTAACCCAAGGGGTAACTCTGCCGGAAGCTATCTTGCAATATACTCAATGCGCTATAAGCAAAATCGTATTCTATAACTCATCAAAAACCCTATAATCAATTCGCCTGCAAACTTACAAAGATTTAGTCTAAATAAGAATAATTTCGTTATTCAAAAATGACTTCGATTAAGCAGTCTTTGGTAGTTTTCCCTGAAGATGCGCATGACAATTCGGATGTCAAATCAAGGAGGCCAAAATGCTGGTGAAATTTAGATTTGCTCCATTCATTTGTTTTGCAAATTCAACAGGTAGTTTTAATCTGGGAGATGATGGTTCTTTCCAACAAAAGCAGATTTTTTGTTTTCTAAGGTAAACCATTTATAAAACAGATCCTTCCCTTCGGTAAGGATGACAAATTGCGTTCTAATTCTTGTCATCGTTAAGGCTATGCCTGCGTTGAGAGACGATGAAGTTAAGCACCTAATTTGATTTGAGCTGTGATCAAATGTGGATAGGCGCTGCAAATTCCGCCTATTGCTGTGAAACAATTTTTGCAACAAGCTACATTTAAAAGCAATTGTATAATTTTGACAAACGCAAAGCCCAAAACCTGCGCATCCAACTCTTCATAAAAACACCACCTAAGAATATAAAACACACAAATTTTACCCTGCTATGAAGCAAAACATAACCTATTGCTGTTAGAATTTCTCGGTAGGGTAATTTTATTAAATCAAAACATTACAACAGGCTGTTACTAAATTTTTTCTGATATGAAACTTTCCGATTTATTTGATTTTGCCAATTTGCAATTCTCCA
>DMJL01000249.1:3149-7291 GCA_003451785.1 Bacteroidales bacterium | reverse complement strand
CTTAAAAATGGGGGCAAGCGAGTCAGGCCGGTTTTAACACTATTGGGGGCCCATGTTTTTGGAGCAGAAAAAGAAAAGGCTATTAACCCCGCCATTGGATTGGAGTTGTTTCACAATTTCACGCTCATACACGATGATGTGATGGATGATGCACACCTTCGTAGAGGGCAGCCCACCGTATTCAAAAAATGGAATACCAACACTGCCATATTATCGGGCGATGCACTTTTTGCCATAGCAAGTCAGTACATGACCCAGATTGATGATATTCATTTGCGGCAAATGATGGAACTATACCATACTACGGTTATTGATGTATGCAAGGGCCAGCAATACGATATGGATTTTGAAAAATGTGCAAGTGTTTCCTTGGATGCTTATTTGGAGATGATACGGCTAAAGACGGCTGTGCTACCGGCGGCCTGCCTGAAGGCCGGAGGAATCGTGGCAAATGCTTCTGCATCCAACTTGCAAAAGATATACGATTTTGGCATTCTCATTGGGCTTGCCTTTCAAATAAAAGACGATTACCTCGACTTGTTTGGTGAAACGGCAAAGTTTGGCAAAACACAAGGTGGCGACATCATTGCCAACAAAAAGACTTGGCTATACCTAAAGGCATTGGAAGTTGCGCCAAAGACTAAGCATGAAATTTTGACTAAAGCCTACCATACAAAGCCCGAGAACCCATCAGAGAAGGTTGCAACGGTGAAAGAAATATTCCTAAGATTGCATATCGATAAATTGGCACTGGAGGAAGTAAGAAAATATTATAAAGGAGCGATAGAGATACTCAATGAAGTGGAAGCACCCGATAGCAGGAAAGAGTTGCTTCGAGAACTTGCTGAAGTATTGGTAAACCGAGAAGTTTAGGCTTTGTTCCGCATTTTCAACTACTTTTTACGGGCTGACCTATCTGCCATTGAAAATCTCTATGCATCAATGAACCCAAAAGTAACCCAAAAGGAAATCCGCGGAAAAACTTTGCGAACATTGGAAAACACTTTGCGAACATTGCGGAAAACCTTGCGCCTTTTGCGGTTAGATTCTAATGCAAAGACTTTTTGGTTATCCAGACTATCCCATTATCCCAAATAATGACGAAATAAAAACTTGGTTATCAGACAGTTCTAAATGCGCACATTAAGAATTCAAAAAGGTGCGTTAGGGCAATGGAAGTTTAATTTCGTAAGTCTTGGTTGGGTTTAAAGGCAACTCATTGGAGCGCAACCACGGATTTAATAGCCTAAGGGTTTTAAAGTTGGTTCCATTTTCAATTGCAAATGCCGCCAAATTGGTAATTGCTGTGTCCACACTAAGAATCCGATATTGATGAGGTGCATACAAATCCTTCTCTCTCAGGTGGATTCCGTATGCTTGTGGGTCGGCAAAGATTGATTTTACAGCAAGTATTCTGAAAATATAACGAGAAGTTTCGTCATTCAGATGGAGTTGATAATAGCAATTCTGCATCTGATTTTCTAAGATACGACCAAGTCTTGCCTGCCCAATATTGTATGAAGCGGCTGCAAGCGTCCAATTCCCGAATCGCCTTCTTGCAGTGTTGAGAAATTGACTGGCTGCTTCGGTTGATTTTGCAGGATGAAATCGCTCATCAACATATTCGTTTATCTCCAAGCCCAACTCCCTTCCCGTTGACTCCAAAATTTGCCAAAACCCAGCTGCTCCGGCAGGAGAAACGGCATTCAGAAACCCACTTTCTATTAATGCCAAATACTTAAAATCTTCTGGTACACCATTGGCTTTCAGAATAGGTTCGATAACAGGAAACCATCTGTTGGCTCTTTTGAAATAGAGCAAAATATTGCTTTGCCAATAGGTGTTTACTAATAATTCCCTGTCGAGTCGTTCGCGCACATCCCAAATATCCACCGGAGCAAGTTCGCCGGCAAACTTTGCTACAGCCGGAAAAGGCGGTGAATATATGCCATAATGCTTCCGAAAAGCTTCATAATACAATGCATCGTTGTCGGGTGCCTCACGCCAATTTACAAAAATTATACCGGCAACAAACGATATTAAAACAATCAAAACCAATGGCATCAACTTCTGAAATCGCATATAGGGAATTATTACGAAAAATAAAGCAGCAACAAATTTGAAGCCAAAGGTAGGGAGTTGACGGGAAATCGCCGAGAAAGCAACTACAAAACTGAAGAATTTCTATGAGTTTTTGCTACTCAAAACAACAAAAGCGCATTGAATAAGTCTCTGCTGAAACCTTTTGCTATTTCATTCATATAGCCAGCTAACATGAATGAAGTTTCAAGAATGTCCCCAAAGCAACTTCTGTAAATGCTCTACAAATTAAATCTATCAAAACGCTATGTTTTGAACAAAATAAAGTTTTGCCCAATTTTGCACTTAGAAACAAAATTCGGATAAAGCTTGGGGCGAATGGATAATTTTTTCTCTAATTTGCCCAAGGCTCAATTATTTGAGCACTAATTTGCATAGATTTGCAGAATGCTTATAAACCAAAATATTTTATAAAAAATGGACCTATCTCAATTAAAAAAAGATCGAAAAATCCTAAATCGCACCCATTATTTACAGAAAGAACTCCACAAAGGCTACACCGACAAGATATTGTACATCAATGTTGGCACGGCCGAGATTAAGGAAAAAGTCGTTGAGCCATTGATGAAAGAGAAATTTGCAGGTGGCAAAGGCTACGGTTTAAAACTATTGTGGGATGCTACCCAGCCCAATACCCGCTGGAACGACCCTGATAATGAGATAATCATCTCATCCGGACCCATTGGCGGTATTACTCAGTATTCTGGTGCAGGAAAATCTCTTTTAGTAAGTATTTCGCCCCAAACAGATTCGATAATGGATTCGAATGTGGGAGGCTTCTTTGGTCCTTTTTTAAAATTTTCGGGTTTTGATGCATTAGAACTTCAAGGCAAGGCCGAAAAAGACATTATTATTTATATTGATGCGGTATCCAACACTATCGAGATTTTTGAGGACCCGGGTCTGTCAGTAGATTCGCACATTTTGGTTGATGAGCTTACAGAGATGTTTGCCGAAAACGAAAAAGATTTTCGCAACATAGGTATCGTCTCTACCGGTGCTGCGGCAGAACATTCCCTAATTGGGATGATCAATTTTAGCTTTTATGATGTAAAGCGCAAGAAGGTGCGCCTAAAGCAAGCAGGCAGGGGCGGTTTGGGTACCGTAATGCGCGACAAGAAAATCAAAGCTATTGTATCGAGGGTAAAAGGCGTAACGGGCAATCTAAACAATGTTGTGGATTTGGAAGCAATCCAAGAACGCGGTCGCAGATTCAATCGCGAAATGCGCGAACTCGACGATAAGCAATGCCAAATGCGCAAGAAGGGAACTGCCAATATCGTAAATGTTATGAACGATTACGATTTGCTTCCTACCCATAATTTCAAATATGGAAGTCATCCCGATGGGGGAAAAATTCACAGCAATATTTTCCGCGACAAATATTTCACACAAAACATTCCCGATGGATGTTGGATTGGATGCAATATGTCGTGCTGTAAGGGCGTTGACGATTTTGTGTTAAAAACAGGTCCCTACAAAGGGCAACCAGTGTTGGTAGATGGACCGGAGTATGAAAATGCTGCTGGGTTAGGCTCTAATCTTGGCGTGTTCGACCCCGAATATATTATCGAAGCAAACTTCTATTGCGACACTTATGGTATCTGCACAATCACTTGGGGTACGATTGTGGCATTCATTATGGAATGCTACGAAAACGGGATTTTGAATAAAGACCGAACCGGTGGACTTGATTTAAGCTTTGGCAGTCAGGCAGATTCGTTAGAATTGCTTCATCAGCTTGCAAGGGGCGAAGGTTTTGGTGTAATAGCCGGACTTGGTGTGCGCAAAATGAAGGAAATGTTTATTGCCAAAGGTTGGGGCGATGCGCAGTTTATTACAGATATCGCAATGGAAAACAAAGGCCTTGAATATAGCCAATATGTATCCAAAGAATCCCTTGCCCAGCAAGGAGGATATGCCATGACCAACAAGGGACCGCAGCACGACGAAGCGTGGTTAATATTTATGGATATGGTGAACAACCAAATTCCCACCTTCGACGATAAAGCCGAAGCCTTGCACTATTTCCCAATGTTTCG
>DMJL01000249.1:0-2759 GCA_003451785.1 Bacteroidales bacterium | reverse complement strand
TTGGCAGCAGAACCACACAAAATTCCTGAGCATGTTGATAATTATGTTGCCATTTATCAGGCAGTTACCGGCAACCCGTTTAGCAAGGAGGAGCTAATTAGGCAAAGCGAGAGGGTATATAACTTCCAGAGGGTCTTTAACCTTCGTAGAGGCTACGGAAAGCGCATTCACGATCAACAGCCCTACCGTGCCGCAGGTCCTGTAACCGCAGAAGAATACGAATCGCGGGCAGAAAGATACGACAAGCAACTAAAAGAACTGCTGGGTATAGAGCCTTCGACCAAAACTACTAAGGAAAAAGTAGCTATCCTACGGAAACATCGCGAAGCACAATACGAAAAGTTGGTAGATGCGGTATATCACCGACGCGGATGGACACCCAATGGCGTTCCGACAAAGGAACACCTGAAAAACATTGGAATGGACTTGCC
Source organism: Bacteroidales bacterium (assembly GCA_003451785.1). Lineage (GTDB taxonomy): Bacteria > Bacteroidota > Bacteroidia > Bacteroidales > UBA7960 > UBA7960. The sequence goes on along the minus strand of DMJL01000249.1, from coordinate 2,328 downwards.
CGAAGTGTTGGAAGTAGTTAGCGAGCACCTATAATTCATTTTGAAACTTTCATGGTAATGAAAGCCAAGCCGCCCATCAAATTGGCGGCTTGTTTTTTTTTAACAATTGGCGGCAACCTTTAAGCAGCAAAACACACTATTATTATAGTATGCCCATTTTCGGCAATTGCACAAGACAAGCAAACTTTGCATGGGGAGTATAACTAGGCCTTGATAATAGACATACTGAAGGAATAGCCCATGCAACGGAGCAGAGCAACCGAAAATTCTAAGAAGCGGAAATTGATAATTGTTTTGTAAAACCACAAGAGCCAACAACCTGTAGTATTACTTTGGGTAACTGTATCAGCTGGAGTCTCTCATGTTGAGACTAACCTGAAATTTATAAGTTCGCGGCACGAACGAAGATGTCGGATTTTCTATCCTTTCGAGCAACATTTCGATGGCTTTTTTCCCCATCATAAACCCTTTTTGTTCTACAGTTGTAAGTCGTGGTCTAACTATGCTTGCTATTGGGTCGTCTCCAAAGCCAGCCACCTTAATGGTATCGGGTATCTGATATCCCGCATCCATGAGCAAATTCATTATGGCAATAGCCGACAGGTCGTTTACAGCAAACACACCATCTATATGCGGTGCCATAGCAAGAATTTGCTCTTTGGCTGCATAAACTTTTTGTTGTGTATCGCACAATAGAATTAAATTAGGATCGAAAGTTAGAGCAGCTTCCCTTATGGTATCTGCATAACCTCTACATCGTTCTGCGCCTACCAGGAGGTTTTCGGATGTTGCTAAATGTAAAATAGACCTACAGCCTCTCTCAATCAAATGCTGAGTTACCAATTTCCCCCCTTGAAAGTCATCGGTGATAATTCTATCGGTTTCCAATTCAGATGGGAACCGGTCGAAAAAGATTATCGGCACATTCGACTCGAATACTTCAACAAAATGCGACAGGTCGTTGGTGTCTTTACTCTGAGATATCAGAAGCCCATCAACTCTGTGGTCCAACATTGCCCTTATATTAATTACCTCGCGGTTGTAGTCTTCGTTGGATTGACAGATCATTACTCTAAGACCTTTGGAGTAAGCAACTTCCTCTATTCCGCTGATAATTGTTGAGAAGAAATGGTGGATGATTTCGGGGATAACTACTCCGATGGTATTGGATCGCTGATGCTTCAATCCAACCGCCAAAGCATTGGGTCGGTATTTGATTGCTTTGGCGTATTCCATCACACGACTGCGGGTGTCGGCACTAATATCTGGATGATTTCCGAGAGCACGGGATACAGTTGATGCAGAAATACCCAAAGCCCTTGCAATGTCGTTGATGGATGCTGGAGCACCTTTCATAAGCTAAATATTAGTATTTTATACTGTTTTCGGCATGTTCGAAACATTTGGTTAAGGTATAAATAATTTCTTAATTGCAACCGCAAACGATTGCAGAAATTATTTTAATAATCTTAGCACCAGATGTTTTTTAAGGTATCTTTAAAAATTATTTGTTCTAAATGACAAATGCCAATTTAGAACACATTATCCAACCAAACCATAATTAAAAACAAAGAATGACATGAAGCAAATTCTGATTTTTTGCGGACTTTTGCTGCTAATGGCACCTGGTCTGTTTGGCCAAACCGTGAGAGTATCCGGAAGGGTAACCGATGCCGCTGATGGAGCGACTCTCCCTGGTGTGGCCGTAATGGTGCAAGGAACCACCATTGGCACGGTTACTGACATTAATGGAGATTTTAGAGTTGATGCTCCATCGAATGCAGTTTTGGTGTTCTCGTTTGTAGGTATGCAAACGGTGGAAGTTCCTTTGAATGGTCGCACCCTTATCAATATCTCTTTGGAGAGGGAGGCTATTCTTGTGGATGAGTTTGTGGTGATTGGCTACGGTATCCAGCGCAGGGAAGATGCCACTGGTGCTGTAGCAGTAGTAGGTGCTCGGGATTTCAACCGGGGCCTTATTACTTCACCCCAACAGCTTGTGGCAGGTCGTGTAGCCGGTGTTCAGGTTACCTTACCCGGTGGAGCTCCCGGCGATGGTGGAGTTATCCGTGTAAGAGGTGGCTCATCACTCTCGGCAAGCAACGATCCCCTAATTGTGATTGATGGCGTTCCTATTGAGAACTCCGGAGTACCCGGTGTGAGAAATCCACTTGGAACAATCAACCCACAAGATATTGAATCTTTTACCGTATTGAAGGATGCTTCGGCAACCGCCATTTACGGAGCCCGTGCATCCAACGGCGTTATCCTTATCACTACCAAGCGCGGAAGAGAAGGAACACCTATGCAAATTAGCTATTCGGGAAC
>DMJL01000275.1 GCA_003451785.1 Bacteroidales bacterium | reverse complement strand
TCTCCAAACGCCGAAGCACTAGCTTCCAATGCTCCAAGCAAACGAAGACTCAAATTTTCGGCACCACCCAAAAAGTTTCTATTAGAAAACGAAAGGTTGCCAGCAATACCCAACATACCTGCAGTGTTTAAACCAACAGCCTCAATTGCAAAAGCGTTGGATGGCTGGCGCGCAAGTTGGATATTTGCACCAAGGCGGCGAGGGGCATTGGGTAGGGTATCCTGTGCAAGGGTAGGCAAATCCACAAATTGAACATTAATAAACCGAAAATTGCGCAATCCGCCCAAATTGAAATAGGTTTGCTCCACATTCCGAACGCGGAATATTTCCCCAGGCTTTATTAATATATTTTGTGATAAAACTCGGGGGTTGATATGCAGTCTTTCTCTATGTATGAATGTGAGCTTTCTTGCATCTGCTGAATCTGATAGAGCGTAAAAAGTTGTATCTAATGGGCTTGTTAGCGCAGTAAGAGGTGAGAAGTCTGGGTAAATATTCACCCTATCAATAATATACCTGTTGTGGAAGTTGTCTGGAAGTGTGGTAGCTGCTAGATTAGGACTAACTCCTAATGCTTGATTTCCAATAATCACCATAATGTCTAATTGGTGCTTTTGCAGCGCACTATCTATTTCGAAACGGATGTATTCTCTCGAAAAACGAAAAAAACCTTCGTTTCGCAAATAATCGGAGATTCGTTGTCTTTCCGAATCCAAGATTTCAGCAGAATATCGTTGACCCGATTTCATCAACGCATTAGCAGTATCAGCATAAATAAAAGATGCCAATGCTGAATCATCAATTCTATAGCCAATATTTCTAATGTAATAGGGCTGATTGCCAATTATGCTAAACCTTGCTTTGCCATTGCTTGGGTCAAACTTTGCAACTACACTTGCGTTGAAATAACCTTGTCCGTGCATATACATTGACATTTGCAATCGGCTGCTTTCTAACAGTGTTTGATTAAATATTACTGGTTCTTCTCCCAATGTATTTCTAATCCAACTATTCAAGCGGCTATCTCTTTCACGATTGGCAAACTGATATACCATTAAGCCTAAAGGAACAACTCCAAGAAAACGACGGTTGGGCTGTTGCCTTACAAAAGGTCTAAGTTGCTCACGATTAATCTCCGTATTCTCAATATTTATGCTGGTTCTTCTAAGAAGATGTTGGTTCTCCGTAAGCCGTTTTGCAGGGCTACAGCTTTGGTGTAGCACAATAATTAGGAAGAACGCGAAGAAGATAAGATTGCGCATGGCGTATGAAAGGGCTGCTTTTGAGTACAAAAATAACCATTTGTAGCCAACACTTTAAAGGGAAATAAAAACAAGGTGAAAAAATGCTGAAAAAATTTTGACAATAAAACTACAATAAATTATCAAAAAATTAACATAAAAAATTATTTTTGCTTGATTTTAAAAATGTGTAATGAATGTTGTAAACAAAAATTACACCGATACTAATTGCAAAGGTTAATTTTGCACATCTAATACTTTGAATTATGACCCTCATTCAATCAATCTCCGGTATTCGTGGCACTTTGGGTGGTTTTCCGGGAGAAGGGCTTACTCCTGTTGATATTGTGAAATTTGCCGGAGCATTTGGCACATGGCTAATCTGCAAGTTTCCTTCGGATCGCATCAAAGTGATTGTGGGTAGAGATGCTCGTACTTCGGGTCCGATAGTGAACAAACTGTTAACCGCTGTATTGCAAGGCATGGGTATTGACATTGTTGATGCAGGAATATCCACTACACCTACAGTTGCGAATGGTGTGAGGTTTCTACAAGCACACGGAGGAGTTGTAATCACTGCAAGCCATAATCCTAAGCAATGGAATGCCCTAAAATTGCTCAACAATAAGGGCGAATTTTGTACTGCAAAAGAAGGTGAAGAAATTCAGCAAAATCTGGATATGGCAAAATTCGAGTTTGCGCCGGTTGACAAACTTGGTAGCTATTCCAAAGATGAGTCATTGATAGAGTTGCATTTAGAGAGAATTCTATCGCTTCCTTTGGTAAATGTAGATGCCATTCGAGCAGCTAAGTTTAGCGTGGTTGTGGATGCAGTAAATTCTTCGGGGGGAATAGCAGTGCCCATGTTGTTGGATGTATTGGGTGTTAAGAAAATACATGAGTTATATTGTGAACCCACCGGTCATTTCCCCCACAATCCCGAGCCACTTCCCGAACACCTTTTAGAACTTTCGCGCGAGGTAGTTGCTCGCAAGGCCCATCTGGGAATTGCTGTGGATCCCGATGTGGATAGGCTTGCTCTTGTGTGTGAAGACGGCGAAATGTTTGGTGAAGAATATACTTTGGTGGCTGTTGCCGATTTTATACTTTCTAAAACGCCCGGTGCCACAGTTAGCAATCTTTCATCCACCCAAGCCTTAGCCGAATTAACCCAAAAACATGGTCAGCAATATTTTGCCAGTGCGGTAGGCGAGGTGAATGTTGTAGAAGCCATGAAAAAGCATAATGCTGTAATTGGTGGTGAAGGCAATGGCGGTATTATTTATCCTGAATTGAATTATGGTAGGGATGCTTTGGTGGGGATAGCTTTATTCCTTTCGCACCTTGCAGAATCAAAAATGCGCTGTTCCTTGCTTAGAAAAAAACTGCCCGATTATTGTATGACCAAGATGAAGGTGGAATTGCCCGAAGGAGTTGACACGAAAGTAGTTTTGGAAAAGATTTTGGAGAGGTATGTAAAACACAACCAAGTAGATCTTACGGATGGTGTGAAAATACTTTTCGATCGCGAATGGATTCACTTGCGAAGGTCCAACACCGAGCCAATTATCCGCATCTATAGCGAGAGCGACAGCATGGTAAAAGCCGAAAACCTTGGTAAGAAAATAATGTTAGACATCAAGGAGATGCTCAACGCGCAGTAACAGCCTCACTCATTGACATCTGTTTTATGGTATTTAACAACTGTAGGGCTTGATCTACAGTTGTTACATTTTTGATGGTGATACTCAAACGGTCGTTGGTCTCTTTCAAGTTGCAACGGCGGTGGTTTGCCTGCACAAATTCTATGATTTTTCTAAATGCCGGACTGTCGAAGTAGTCTGAATCCTTTTTGCTAATAAAGTATCCAATCATTATTTTTCCCTTAAGCACAATTTTTTCAAAACCTGCCAAACGGGCTTCCCACCTAAGTTTTACTGCTTTTAGCAATCCTTCAGCTGCGGGAGGCAATGTTCCGAAACGATCTGCCATTTGCGAAGCAAATACATCCATAGCCAACGCATCTTGTAGGCTATCAATTTCTTTGTAAAGGTTTAGCCGCTCCTCTGTACTCGATACATAATCGCTGGGTATCATCAACTCAAGGTCGGTTTCCAATTGACAGTCGCCGGAACTATAGCTTGAAGCGCCATCAGATTCCGCATAAAGCTCCTTAAACTCTTTTTCTTTAAGTTCAGAGATGGCTTCATCCAATATTTTCTGGAATGTTTCTAATCCAATATCTGCAATAAAACCACTTTGCTCTGCACCCAAAAGGTTTCCGGCTCCTCTTATGTCGAGGTCGCGCATGGCTATATTGAAACCACTGCCCAATTCAGAAAATTCTTCTAATGTTTTAAGTCGTTTTCTCGCTTGGTCGGTTACATTTCCTAAGGTGGGTGTTAAAAGGTAGCAAAACGCTTTCTTGTTGGTACGCCCCACCCTGCCACGCATCTGATGGAGGTCGCTAAGTCCAAAATAATGCGCATTGTTGATAATGATGGTGTTGGCGTTGGGAATATCTAAGCCCGATTCCACAATGGTGGTGGAAACCAACACATCTGCCTGCCCATTGATAAACTCTACCATTATGTTCTCAAGCTTATCGCCATCCATTTGCCCATGACCGACTGCAACGGTAACATCGGGGCACAATCTTTGAATCATTGCGGCAACCGACATAATGTTTTCTACCCTGTTGTGTATGAAAAAAACTTGCCCGCCTCTTGCTACCTCAAAATTAATTGCATCTTGAATCAATGCCTCGTCGAACACATGTAGCTCGGTGGAAATAGGATATCTATTGGGCGGGGGTGTGTGAATAAGCGAAAGATCGCGTGCACCCAGCATCGAAAATTGAAGGGTTCGAGGAATGGGAGTTGCCGTGAGGGTCAAGGTATCAACATTCACCTTTAGCTGCTTGAGCTTTTCTTTGGATGAGACTCCAAACTTTTGTTCCTCGTCAATTACCAACAGTCCCAGATTTTTGAACTGCACATCTTTGCTCAAAAGGCGATGGGTTCCAATAATGATGTCAATTTTACCATTTTGAAGGTCGGTCAAAACTTGCTTTTTTTCACCATTGCTTCTAAAACGATTGATGT
>DMJL01000124.1:5088-7366 GCA_003451785.1 Bacteroidales bacterium | reverse complement strand
ATATTAAACTCGCTGATGCTTACAGAAACTCCTAATTCAGAAAAAGCGATGATGCTATTTTCAAACTCATTGATATCGGGCCTATCGAGATTCACATGACCTTGCATGTTTACTCCATCTATTCTTACTCCCTGCCTTTGAAGCTCTTGCACCATTGCAATCACTCCTTGCCTTTTCCCTGGGAACGACATATTGTAATCGTTATAATACAAACGGGCATTGGGGTCGGCTTCAGCAGCAAATTGGAATGCTAACTTTACATATTCAGGTCCAATGATACGGTAGAACGGGCTTTGTCGCCAGCTACCGTCGTTCATAATCGCTTCATTCACAACATCCCAGCCATGAACTCTGCCCTTATAACGGCCAACTACTGTATGGATATGTGTTCGCATCCGATCAATAAGCACATCGCGAGTTACGGGATTACCCTCTGCGTCAACGAAAAACCAGTCTGGTGCTTGGGAGTGCCATACTAAAGTATGACCAACAATGTACATATTGTTTCTCTCACCAAACTCCATGAATTTATCGGCCAAAGTGAAGTCGAATTGCCCTTCAATGGGCTGAACAACTTCGCTTTTCATTATGTTCTCGGCAGTAATGGAGTTGAAATGGCGCTCTACAATATCCACCGACAATGAGTCTATCCCAAGTATTTGATCAGCACTCAAAGCAGTACCTATGTAAAAAAAAGGCTTAAATGCATCTTTGAGGTTAGGCTCTTGTATTTGCTTGGGCGCACAACTTGTAAAGCCCAATACAATGAAGGCAATTAAAAAAAAGATTGAAATTTTAGGCGAACTTTTCATTCTTGAACAATTTTTTATATTTGGTGAAAATAAAACGCATCGTGGGCAAAGAAAAGATTGTGTTTATAAGCTAATGCGTCGTATTATTAAAAGGTAATTTTTATTAACTAATTCGCTTTTGCTCTCCGTTCGCTAAGCTCCTTTTCAATTAGGGATTCTGTTTTTTTTCCAATCTCGTAGAAAAAGAGGCAACCTACACAAATCATGAATGTAAGGAACGGAATTACACTCACAGCAAGTTTAATTCCCTGTACAGCTTGTTCGGGCTGAACTTCTACTCCGCCCTGATAACCTAATGCAGCGAGGATAGCAGCTACCAAAGCTCCACCAATGCTTATTCCGCTTTGAAGACCGAAAACGATGGCAGAAAAAACTATGGCAGTAGCACGCCTATTGTTTTTCCATTCGGAGTAGTCGGCCACATCGGCTACCATTGCCCACAGCAGGGGTATGGTCAATCCATAGAAAAACCCATGCAACAGTTGGCTAATGAAAACTAAACCAACCATGTGGGCAGGAATAAGATAGAAAGCAAGAACACACACAGCCGAAATAAACAATGCAATACGAAACACATCGCGTTTTCCGAAGCGATCGGCTAATCTTTTAGAAAATGAAATTCCAATAATCATTAAAATGATACCCCCTGCATTGAACACGCTAAATGCTGAAGTTGAAGGGTCTTCTGGCCATTGGAACCCTGTAAGCCCCATTCCGATAAACATACTATTGAGACCGGCAATAAAATTGTTGAATCCAATGCTGTTTAAGAAAACCGCAAGATTGCCGTCGCCCAGATAATTCTCGAAATAAAAAACCAGCATACCACCTCTTAGCGAAAGGGTAATGAATAGAAAAATTGTAAGCGTAAGAACCGCTATCCACGGCTTGTTTTTGGCTAAGTCGCGCAAGTCGTCCTTAATATTGTTTTTTTGCTCGGCAGGCGGCTGAATTCTTTCGCGAGTGGTTAGGAAGGTGATAATAAAAAATATGACCCCAGTAACGGCGAAAATACCCATCACTTTTTCAAAACCCATTGCCCTATCACCATCGCCCAAAATTAGAACCAAGGGCAACAGAAGTGCCTGAACAACAAATTGTGCTATCATCACAGCAGTGAAACGATAAGCCGAAAGGCTATTACGCTCGGCCATATTGCCGGTAATTACACCGCTCAAAGCACCATACGGCAAATTGTTGGCAGCATATACTACTACAAGTAAAATATAGGTAATCAGAGCGTAGGCTATTTTGCCGCCTTCGCTAAACTGAGGCGTGCTAAATGCCAAAAGTGCAATAACCCCGAATGGGACTGCAGTCCAAAGAATCCAGGGCCTAAACTTTCCCCACCGCGTTTGGGTTCGGTCGGCAATAATACCCATTACAGGAGTAAAAAATGCACCAAACATACCACCCGTAAAAATTATGGCCGAAGCCGCTGCAGGTGGAATTTTATAAACATCGGT
>DMJL01000124.1:0-4717 GCA_003451785.1 Bacteroidales bacterium | reverse complement strand
ATCGCCAAGACTATAACCTATCTTCTCCAGAACTGTTACTTTCGAGGTTGTACTACTCATAAGGAAAGGTTTAAAAGTTTGATAAAATCCATGCTTTTTGCCCAAGGGCAAAAAGCATGGTGTATGAAGGTTAATTGTGATGCAGATATGGCAATTTTATCTGCTTGTAATACTCAAGGTCGTTGATGGGTCTTTCTAAATGCAACGGTATCGGCATACGAGAGTAAGTCTGGAAATAGAGCATAACTGCATCCCTCCACCAAACAGCACTGCGAATTTGAGTTCTTAGTCTAGATTGAACATGGCGGAATCTTTCTGCATCCACAAAGGGTTCCATTCTATCCCAAGTCTTTTGGAAACTTCTCACAGAATCAACTCCCCTTTGGTAGATGTGAGCCATTTCGTCCCACAAAGTTTTACCGCTATTCATTTTATGATCCCATGGAACATGGTGAAACCAAAGCAGAAAAATCTCTGGAGTTGTTTCAAGATTATTAAACTTGTCGGCCAAAGGCTGCTCATACTGGTCAACTGCTCCACTTCCTGTGCGGGTGCGATTGAATCCAATACCTTCTTTGGTTGCTTGGTGATAGTATCGTGGCAACCAGTCGGGTCTTGCACCTGGCACATAGCACCATGGCTCTGGACCATAATGGTGATCCCATGCAAAAATGTGATGCAAGCCTAAGGGCATCATATAATCAATCACAGTTTCGAGCGACGACATCATCATTTCTCTTACTGGCTCACGAAACGCTGGGTCGGAGGTAAAGGTCTGTCTAATCCATTCGTCGGCAATTTTTTCGGGGCAAAGAGTGTGATCCCAACCCTGACGGCCAAATGCATACCAGTTGGCTTGGCCGAAGTGGTGACCAGTCCAGTTGGCATCTTGTCCTATGTTGGCAACACCGGCAAAAGCACTTACCCTGCCTGGAATCAAAGAACCGTCGGTCATACGGGCAACAGTTGAGCCGGGGCCAAAAGCATAGGTCTCGCTTTTCAACATTTCTGCATTTTGCAAGCCAAGGTAAACTAAGTGGTCTGACCAACCTGTGTATTCTTGTGTAATTTGAACTTCAACCGTAACACCAGTTTTTCTCAATCCGTTGAAAATGGGGCTAAATGGCTCGCGGGGCTGGAAGTCAACAGGTCCCGATTTGGCCTGAATAGTAACATTGGGATGGTACTGACCATCGTAGGGTACGAACTCCAAGTAGGCTTCTTTAGCGCGGTCAATGCCATCCGGCTCATAAACAAATGCACGCCACATCACTATACCACCATGGGGTTTTAGTGCTTCTGCAATCATGTTTGCTCCGTCAACATGCGTGCGACCAAAATCAAGTGGTCCAGGCTGACCTTCGGAATTTGCCTTTACAAGGAATCCACCAAAATCGGGGATCATTTGATAGATCTCGTTTACTTTATCAATCCACCACTGTCTAACTGCTGGTGCCAATGGATCGGCTGTAGGCAGTCCACCAAGCACCATGGGTGATGCAAAATTTATTGACAGGTACATCCTAACTCCATAAGGTCTGAAAACATTGGCTAATGCCTGCACCTTGTACAGATACTCCCTGCTTAGAATCAGCGGATCAGCATTAACATTATTGGGAGTCATAGCGTTGATACCAACAGATGCATTGGCACGAGCATATTTTTTATACCTTGGAGATAAGATTCCTGGGAGTTCATTCCAAAGCCAGATAGAACGACCAGCATAGCCTCTTTCTACCGTGCCATTCAGGTTGTCCCAATGGTTTAGGATACGAACATCAAACTTAGGTTCGCTTTTCACGGTTAATTCGGACGAAAACTCATCTATCTTAATGGATCTTATAAGGTGAAACACACCATATAAAACGCCTACTTGGGTAGGTGAAGCGATTACAAGATAGGATTGCCTGTTTCGCACCATTGGGCGAATAATAAATCCATCGCGGTGCATAGCTTGCAACTCAGCATTAAGGCCCAAACGACCAGCAAGCCTACTTCCCCCAACTACCATCACCACCGAACGATGCTGCAATCTTGTGCTATGAGGCACTACCCTACCGGTGAAACCAGAAATAGCCTTTTGCAATTCTTCGACACCAGCAGCAAGGCTTGGCTTAGTCATATCGGCATGAATATGCAAAATGTTCTGATCCACCTCTGCAGCCTTTTCAGCCGACAATGGATCGTAGCGCAGCCACAATCTGCTCCCATCCTCGCCTCTGACGATTAAAGATAGAACCATCAAAACCAAAAAAAACGATTTTCTCATCATTTGTTAAAAATTAAAAATTAAAAAATTAAAAAAAAGCCTTACGGAATTTCTCTTCATGGATGATACACTCAAATTTGTGGAGCGATTTGTGGTTATGAGAGTTAAAAAAACCTAAGGTTTTGTGGGACAACATATTGTGGAAAAACAAAAAAATTGTTACTGACTTTTAATAGTAAAATAGGGGTTAAAGATTTCAACTGGAATTATTGCCAGCCTGACTTCAGGTGCCAAGCCGGCATAATCCTTCACCTCCAACCAATCAAACAAAATTCAAAATACATATCAAGAAACATTTTGCCCTACAGAGGCCATTATACCCTTTTCTACAATTGACAACAAGTAAACCCGCATGGGAGTATGGCTTTTTAACACACCTACCAAATACCACCTAAATTCTCACCAAAACCAAACTTTATCCATGCGGGAATTCGTCAACTACCTATTTACCAACTCCTTTTGAAGCTTTCTGCTACTCTCGGGTGGTCCTAGATAGGAAGGCTTTAGGCCTCCTGTGTCTATTAAAATTTTTTGCAATACAATACCCGGCTCCAAAACCCTAAACCTGAGTGTGTTAAGCCCTGACTTGGTTATAGAATGACGGGTTGTAGTTCTATTTATATTAGCTGCCTGCCAACGCTCCATTAGATTAATATCAAAACTTTGATTGAAGTTTACAATCTGCTCTGGACCGCCGTTGAATGAAACTGCATAGCGCAATCCTCTGTTGCGATTGAAATTGAGCGTTGGAGAAAGCAATACAGAAACCTGAAAATCGCCTGTACTCTCAAAATAAATATCATACTCCAAATACACTTGCTCATCGGCAGTAGGATATGCGTTACCCGGCAAGGTTGTAACGGATGAAAGCGTTCTGCCCATGTAGGGAATCACCTGCCATTGAATCCGTTTGGGATGATTCTTGCGGTTGAAATGGGGTGCTTCTATTGATACAAATCCATCGGCTTCCACAAAAACCAAATCGGAATTGGAAACTGTGGACTCGGCAACTCTGAAAACTTCTGGCATAACGCTTTTGCGGGGTTGCTGCCAATAGGTGTAGCCAATTCTTGCCTGATCCATCATGTGCTGCCATTTGCCGTCGGAAATCACACTGTTGAAATGAATAGTGAGCAAAGTATCGCGCCTGAAATGATGTTCAGCTCTATCTGCCCAATAGTTTGCTTCAGGATTATTTTGCTGTGCAAGATATCGGTTTCTAGCTACAGCGTAGTACATTTCGTAAAGGTTAGCCATACCTTGTATGGGGAAAAGTACCAACTGATCGAATGCATCACGATATTTTTCCGGCATTAAATAATGCAACTTAAATGCCTCTAAAAGCAATTCCCTATAATCTTCATTTACCCTTTCAAACTCATTGTAGTTTAATAGGCTGTAAGTGTCTGCATAAAGCAACTCAGGGGTAACTCTGCTATTAAACTTTGAATACATATTAATGAGACGGGCAGATTCTTTAGCAAAATGGCCATCAAACTGTTCGTTGGTGAATGATTCGATATGGTGAATAAGGTTATCTGCATTGAACCTTTCAGGATTCCATGCCATATCAAGGAAGAAAGTGATTGGATATTCCATAGGCTTTATATCGCCCACATTCACTAACCACATTCTATCTACCCCATGTTGCCAAGTAAGGTTCATCTGCTCCCAAATGCGTTGCACTTGGCGTACATTGAGCCATTTATAGTTTCGTGGACCACCTACATAATCGAAATGGAAGTACATTCCATAGCCACCTGCTCTTTGTGGTTTATTGGGGTCGGGGAGCATGCGTATATTTCCCCAATTGTCGTTGGCATAGAGTATCATCACATCGTCGGGCACACGCATACCTTTTTCGTAATAATATTGTACTTCTTTGTAGAGTGCCCACACTTGTGGAGTCTCATAAGCGGGTCTGCCTGTAACCTGAGCAATAATATTTCTCTGGTCGCGTACGATGGTTTCTAATAAATCTATCATCACATTTTCAGCCATAGGCTCATCTCCGTCTCCGCGCATACCAAGTGTAGTGATGGTTTCGAAGTTCTTTTTGCGTTCAAAGCCTGTTCTCCAAAATTCGCGCAAAACCCTGCGATTTTTTTGATAGTTCCATGGGCCTGTACCGTATCTTGCCCATTCCACATGGGCGCGCCCCATAGGCTCATGGTGACTGGTACCAATCACTATACCCATTTCGTGGGCAAGGGCACCATTATGAGGACAATCATCATAGAAAGCGTTGCCCCACATGGCAGGCCACAAGAAATTGCCCTTAAGGCGCAATAACAATTCAAACACTCTTTCGTAGAATTTATGATTAAAACCGCCAAAGGTTGCTCTGCTCCAACCAGATAGTGCCGGAGCTTCGTTGTTGATAAAAATTCCACGAAGCTTCACTTTGGGTTCTTCGGTTACAAACCGCCCGGGTTTTATAAAAATAGC
>DMJL01000085.1 GCA_003451785.1 Bacteroidales bacterium | reverse complement strand
AAGATGGCAAAGAAATTGGGAGTTGATGTGCATACACTTATCAAAGAACCCGATTTGCAAAAAAAGATTGACCCCAAAGAATTTGTTACCGATAAAACAGGCTTGCCAACGCTTTTGGATATAATGCAAGAATTGGCCAAGCCCGGCCGCGACCCCAGAGAACAACTCGAATTCTTTGCTTTCCACAGCAACGTGAACAATATCAACGACCTGCGGGAAGGAATGGTGCTGCCTGGCATTGTTACCAATATCACTGCTTTTGGTGCTTTTGTGGATATTGGTGTGCATCAAGATGGTTTGGTTCATATCAGTCAGATTACCAATGCTTTTGTAAGCAATCCTGCTGATGTGCTTAAAATCAACCAGAAGGTAAAAGTGAAAGTAGTGCAGGTTGATGCTCCGCGCAAACGCATTTCGCTTTCAATGAAAGATGTGTAAAGTAAAAGAGTGCCCCCATTGGTGGGCACTCTTGCATTTTACAGGTTAGAAAATGTTGCGATAGTTGTTGTCAACCAACAAATTGCAGGATTTAGATAGAAGTGAAAAAATTTCATTTGCTACCAACCAGCCGCCACACATCAATGCTCATTCAATCCAAATATCTGGTCAATGCTCTTGGCATACATTTTTGCAACATGGCTTCGTCTTACTTTTAGCGTTGCACTGAGTTGACCTCCGTCAATAGTCCATTCATGGTCAATTATCTCAAATTTCTGTATGCGTTCCCAATCGCCAAAGAAGGTATTGAAACGGGTTACTTCTTTTTCAATTCGTTTGCGAACAAGTGGATGTTTTACCATCTCTTCGTTGGTAGTGTAGCGAATATCCTTCACCGCACACCACGATTTGATGTGGGCAAAGTCGGGTACGATAAGGGCACCTGCAAATTTTTGGTTTTCGCCAACCACCATAATTTGGTCAATAAATGGCGATTCTTTAAATTTGTTTTCAATCAATTGAGGTGCAATGTACTTGCCGAACGAAGTCTTGAAAATCATTTTCTTTCGGTCGGTAATTTTTAGTTGTCCCGTTGACTCTATACGACCAATGTCGCCTGTATGAAACCAACCTTCACTGTCAATCACCTCCTTGGTCATTTCGGGGTCTTTGTAGTATCCCTGCATAACATTAGGGCCTTTCACCAAAATTTCTCCATCTAAGGCTATTTTTACCGAAACATTTTTCAGGGGTGGACCAACTGTTCCAAATTTTAGGCCCCCTTCTTCGAAGTTCTCTACTGCTATTACGGGCGAAGTCTCTGTGAGACCGTACCCCTCAAGAACCCTCAATCCCACAGCCCAAAACACCTTGGCAAGTCGTGGCTGCAATGCAGCTCCGCCCGATACCACTATGTCGAGATTGGCTCCCAAGGCTTCTTTCCATTTGCAGAAAACCAATTTGCGGGCAATCATCAGCTTTAGAGCATAAAATAAATTCCTTTTTGCTTTGCCGTGGTCGTATGCCAATCCCACATCGTTGGCCCAAAAGAAGATCATTCGTTTTATGCCTTTCAACGCTCTTCCTTTTGCCATTATTTTGTCATACACTTTCTCCAACAATCGTGGAACGGTAGAGAAAACATGGGGATTTACTTCCTTTAGGCTGTCGGAAATATGAGCCATATTGCCAAGATAATACATACTCATGCCCAGATACAAGAATGTATAATTGAGCATTCGCTCATAGATGTGGCAGATGGGCAAAAAGCTCAATGCGCGCTCTTTGGGTCCAAAAGGCGGAATTTCTCTCACCGCAATCACATTGCTAATGATGTTTTTGTGAGTAAGAACCACCCCTTTGGGTGTGCCGGTGGTGCCCGAAGTGTAGATGATTGTAACTACCTGATCGGGCGAAATGGAGTCCTTTATACTGTTTAGCAGTTCGGGCTTTGCGTTGGCTTTGCCCATTTCCATCAAATCGTCGAGGGTTGGCAGATCGCCAGTTTTTTTGAAGACATATACATGCTTCAAACTTGTGATATTGGGAAGGATGGCTTTTATACGCCTATACAGATCCTCGCCAGACACAAACAAGATGCTTACCTCGGCATGTTGCAATATATATAGATAGTCGCTTTCGCTAATGGTGGGGTAAATGGGGATATGAATTGCACCTAACTGCTGAATGCCCATATCCAGAAAATTCCACTCTGGGCGGTTGAAGGTTATGGATGCAATATTATCGCCCTTTTTCACTCCAAGTTTCATAAGTCCATAACTTACGAAATCACAATTGGAGATGTACTCCTCGGTGGAGTATTTTTTCCAACCATCTTCTTCTCTTCCTGCAAGTGCATCGGCTTTGCCCGGGCAAAGAAACGCATATCGTGCAGGAATATCAAACAACCTTGTTACTTCCATTGAGATAGTATTTGTGTGAAAATCGTGATAAGTGCCAACTTAGGCTATTCCTATCAGTGGTATTCATCAACGAATTAAGCAGCAAAAATATGGAATTTCCGTAAATATCAAAAACACTAAAACTGCCTCAACCAACTGGTTTTGCATGATGCTCCTGTTTTATTGTAAAATGATGAAACTGATGTTTTTTAGTACAATCACGCCCCATTATTTTAAAACACTTTAGAAGCCGCAGGCAAAATATGGTTAAGGCAGTTCCGCTCAACAAAAATTAAGCCAATAACTGTTGTTACTTTTTAATTTCGCTGTAGTATTTGTAAAAATATGGGATTGTTTCCACGCCTTTCAAAAACTGATATACCGGATAGTTTTCGTTGGGAGAGTGGATGGCATCCGACTCTAATCCAAAGCCCATCAAAATGGTTTTCACACCCAGTATTTTTTCAAAAAGCGAAATAATCGGAATACTTCCTCCGCTACGAACCGGTACGGGTTTCAAACCGTAGGTGGTTTCGTATGCCATGCTTGCGGCCTTGTATTCTATTGTGTCAACAGGCGACACATAACCTTCGCCACCATGCAATGCATCTACTTTTACTTTCACCGATTTAGGGGCAATAGATTTGAAATGGTCTGCAAAAATCTTTGCAATCTTCTCTGAGTTCTGATTAGGAACCAATCGCATGGAGATTTTTGCATAAGCTTTGGAAGGCAATACAGTTTTTGCTCCTTTATCGGTATATCCGCCCCAAATTCCATTCACATCGAGGCAGGGTCTTATACCAACGCGCTCCAATACCGAGTATCCTTTTTCTCCGCCAACCGTTTCGATATCAAGCTCCTTTTGGTATTTTTCTAAATTAAAAGGTGCTCTGGCCATTTCTTGGCGCTCTGATGCACTCAATTCCTGAACATCATCGTAAAAGCCTTTGACGGTAACCTTGCCGTTCTCGTCAATGAGCGAGGCAATCATTTTAGCCAGAACATTTATGGGATTGTCAATAGCACCACCATACAAACCACTGTGCAGGTCGCGGCATGGTCCGGTTACCTCTACCTCCAGATATGCCAAACCGCGCAATCCTGTAGTGATGGATGGAATATCGGCTCCCAGCAATGATGTGTCGCTCACCAAAATCACATCGCAGGCCAAGAGTTCTTTGTTTTGCTCGCAAAATTTACCAAGATTTGGAGAACCAATTTCCTCTTCTCCTTCAATCATAAATTTCACATTGCAAGGCAGTTGGTTGGTCTTTGTCAAATATTCAAATGCCTTAATGTGCATATACACTTGTCCTTTGTCGTCGTCGGCACCACGGGCATAGATTTTGCCATCCCGTATT
>DMJL01000252.1 GCA_003451785.1 Bacteroidales bacterium | reverse complement strand
TAAATTCCGTGCATCCAAGCAATTGCCATACCATAGTTGGTAACCGGCACACCAGCATCTACTGCGGCTTTGAGTCTTCCCATAATCTGTCGGCGGGTGATAACACAACCACCACATTGCACCACCAATGCATATTCTTCAATGGGGCGAGGCAAATCGCCCAGACCGGCAACAACATCGAATTCCAAATCTTTGCCTGTAAATTTAGTCATCCAATGGGGTATTTTATTTCTGCCAATGTCGTCGCAGGTTACATGATGGGTGCAAGATTCTAGGATTAGCACTCTGTCAGAATCCTTCAACGATGCAATTTTTGGCGTACCTTTCAGGTAATTGTCAAAATCGCCTTTCTGCTTGGCAAGCATTACGCTGAAACTTGTAAGCGGTATGTGCTTGGGCACTATAGCCCCAGCCTTGGCAAAAATCTGGCTATCGGTGATTACTAAGGCAGGCTCCGGCTGCAATATTTTGAGCAGATATTCCGCCTCGTCTTCCCTTGCTACAACAGCCACACAATGATTGTCCAACACATCTCTAATAGCCTGCACTTGAGGCAAGATAAGTCGGCCTTCGGGTGCTTCACTGTCTATGGGGGTGATAAGGAACACTAAGTTGCCCTTCTGAATAATATGGCCCAAAAGATTTTCTTTGGTAAAAATAGTTTCCGGAATCTTTGACCGAAATCCGGCTACCAAAAGGTTGGCATCGTCAGGATTCAACGAACAAATCTCTTGAACATCCATTTTGTATTGTGCTTGGAGCCACTGCTTCAATTCCGGCTTCAGAGGATGGAGATCTGATTTGTTGTGTACCAACATGAAGGGCACACCATGCAATTGAAAATCGCTGATGAGTTTTCGCTCATAATCGTCAAACTTATTTTGAGACAATACAAGTACAGCCAAATCTACAGTGCGCAAAACCGCAAGGGTAGATTTTACCCTTTTAGAGCCTATGGTTCCATCATCGTCAATGCCGGCAGTATCAATTAAAATTGCAGCACCTATTCCGGGCAATTCTATGGATTTACGCACCGGATCGGTGGTGGTTCCGGCTATTTCTGAAACAATCGCGACTTCATGGCCAGCCAGCAAATTAATCAAGGAACTCTTGCCATTGTTGCGCCTGCCAAAAATGCCTATGTGCGGCTTAGTATCCCTACCTTTTGCCATTATTAATGTTTTGAAGCAAATGTACCAAAAATTGCTTTTTCAAGCCTATCTTGGGCTTGGCAAAAAGAGGCAGAAGTGTGGTTTTGGTAAATCAACAGAAAGTAAGGAATCCATAATGTGAATCATGGTAATAAGTGTCTCTATAAGACATCGCTTGGCAACAGAATCCCAAATTTTGCAACAACAAATACGCACATATTGATAGATAACATTTTTTGGGAAAAGGCAAGACGGCATTAATGTTTAAAATTTGTTACTTTGCACAATTAAGTCATGCATCGGTTCAATGCGAAGGAAGAAGGAATCAAAAAAAGTGCGCCAAATTTGCAAAATTCACCTTTTTAGGCATTTTAATGTCGGCTATTTGCATTTGATTTTTACCATAAAGGAAAGATAGATGAACGAAATTAAGGAAATTGGTCTGTTCAATGAGGGGTATATGCCTATTCTGGATGGTGTTACCATGACGGTGAAAAATTACGCTCTATGGCTCAACCGTAAGGTAGCACCCACTTTTGTTGCCACGCCCAAAGTACCCGACTACATTGACAAGGAGGAATTTGATGTGTATCGCTACTTTTCTGCACCTGTGCCATTTCGCAGTCCTTACAGATTTGGATTGCCCTTGCTCGATTTTGAGATCTACGATTTATTGATGCGCAAAGACCTTTCGCTTGTGCATTCGCACTCACCTTTTTCAGCAGCTACTTTAGCACTAAAAATTGGGCAACAGAAAAACATACCTGTGGTAGCTACCTTTCATTCCAAGTATCGTGAGAATCTCGAGGCGCATATCCCAAGCAAACTTATTGTTGATGGCGCGCTCAAAACCATCATGGAACATTTTGATATGGCCGATGAGGTTTGGATTCCACAAGCAAAAGTTGAGGAAACTATTAGAAGCTATGGTTATCGTGGTCGCCTGGAGGTAGTAGAGAATGGCATTGATATAGAAATACCGGCAGCAGTTGAGCAATATAGGCAAAACAGCCGCAAGATGCTAAATTTTGGGGCTAACGATAGGATAGTGTTGTATGTTGGCCAGCATATCTGGGAAAAGAACCTGAAGTTTTTGTTAGAATCGTTAGGGCATATCCGTGCCCACGATTTTCGGGCGGTATTTGTTGGCGAAGGATATGCCCGCCAAGCAATGGAAACAATGGCGCAGGAATTGGGAATACAAGACAAAGTAATGTTTATGGGTTCTGTTTCTGACCGAGAAAAATTGAAACATCTATACGCGTGTGCCGATTTGTTCCTTTTTCCTTCGTTCTACGATACTTCGGGATTGGTTTTTCGGGAGGCAGCCGCTTTGCAAACCCCTGCCCTACTCATTGAAGGCTCCACAGCATCGGAGCCTGTTACCGACAGTTTCAATGGATTCATTGCAAAAAATGATGTTGCAAGTTATGGTGAAAAGATGCTTAACATTCTCAACAACCCCACCCTACGAGAACGCACCGGGCAAATAGCAGCTCAAACACTTTGCAGAAGTTGGGAGGCTGTTATTGACGAGGTGAAAGATCGCTACCTAAATCTCATTAGGCGCAAAGCAAAACAGAAAGTGTTGTATTATCGTTGATATACCTTATTTGCTAAGTAGCCGTAGTTGAGAAAAGGAATTGAAAAATATCGAACTCCAGAGAATAAGCGCCATTACAAAAACATCGCACTTTTTATTGCAATACGCTAATTAACCTAATACAGCAGAAAAAAGAAATACTTACAAGACAAAAGGCAATCTGCAAAAAAATAACCATCAAAGGGGCAACTGCTTACTATTGAAGATTTCAATGCTAATTTTAAAAAATAGCCAAACACATCACCAAAAGCTTATTTTAGGAAATTTTTGAACGAATGCTTTTTAAAACATCCACAAAATTGTTCTCCGAAATCAAGTCGTAACTTGCAATAAGGCTTTCAATAAGCCGCAATAATATTTCCTTATTGGTGCAAGGATTGAAATGTGTGGGCAATGGGTCTATTTGAATGCGCGAAAGGTATTTCTCAATTTCAGGTGCCGAAAACACTTGCCCCTTTCCATAAGGGTTTATGTAGAACAGCACTTTGTGGTCTTCCATAAGCATGGATAAGTGATTGAATGCCTTGCCTGTGTAGGCCAACACAAAATATCCGGGAAGATTTACACCATAAACGGGCAATTCTAAGCTTTGGGCCAGAATCATATAAAATGCGCTTAGCGAAACAGGACTGCCTAAATGCGCAGTTAAAATTTTATTGATATAGAGGTTGTCGAAATTATCGGCATCGTTAAGGTTGGGAGCAAAACCATGTATGTCAAAAAATACATGGTTTAAAATTTTTATTTGCTCAAGGGAAGTTAAGTTTGAATTTAGTTCGAGCCAAATACTTTTTCTAATCCTGTTGAATTCGAATCTTATTTCGTTTTCTGAAATATTTGGATACTGCAATTTCGACAAAGAAATCCATGCAGCAAGCAAATCCTGACAATCGTTTTCACAGGATTCGAGCAGCTCATTTAGCACAACATCCTTTCTGATCTTTTGGATAAGAAGGCTTATTCGCTGTTCTACTTTCTTATCGAGACAAGTATCCCAAGCCGTCTGCAAAAAAGGGAGAGCAACCTCTCCATGTTCCGATATCCGCTCAAAAACAGATTGAAAAACGCCCAGATCCGGATCGTCAATCAGACTTACCAAAGCCTGCAACTCACTTATCTTGGCATCGTTTTCCATCATTATGGGGTTATGCAGTAATCCTTTCCAAAACCAACCGAACCATCTTTTCTACAGATGCTTTATAATCCTTACTGAATTGCCTTGTTACCCTATTGGCTATAATATCGCAAATAGTAAGTGTGTTGTGCCCCAGTATATTGCCTAATGCAAAAAGAGCAGAAGTCTCCATTTCGAAGTTTACGATTCTTTGACCGTTGTGGTCAAAATCTTCAATTGCTTGATTCAACTCCGGATAGGCAAGCTCGATTCGTAATTGTCGTCCTTGTGGACCATAGAAACCATTAGCAGTAGCTGTAATTCCCGAAGTCATGTCGAATGCTAATTTTTGCAACAGACTATCCGAAGCTTTTACTACATACGGGCGGGGCAGGCGGGGATTCCAGCCTGTTTGTGCAATAAATGCTTCCTCCAAGTCTTTTTCAACTAATTTTTCGGGATATTGATAGAAGTGCAACAAACCATCGAAGCCCAGGCCGTATGCAGAAGCAACAAAGGAGTCAACTTCAATATTGGGTTGCAGCGCACCACTCGTGCCCAAACGAACCAAATTGAGTGCAGTATGCTTTTCCTTAGGCTCGCGACGCTCCAAATCAATATTCACTGCCGCATCCAGCTCATTTATAACAATATCAATATTATCGGTGCCTATACCAGTGGAGGTTACAGTGAGCCTTTTGCCATTGAGTGTACCCGTGTGGGAAACGAACTCACGATTTTCTTTGCGCACTTCAATGCTGTCGAAATATTTAGAGACTACAGGTACTCTATGTTGATCGCCTACCAAAATCACCGTAGGGGCTACATCTTCAGGGCGAAGCTTTATGTGATAAACACTTCCATCTGGATTAAGAATTAATTCCGATTCTTTAAAAAATTTTTTCATACCATAAAAGTTTAGCTTGCATTGGGCAGGGAGACCTTACCTTGTTCTTTGCATTAAAATTATCTGGAAAGCTATCAGTTGGTAAAATTTCGATTATTTCTCCCGCACAAGAATTGTCAATCCTTTGAAATAGCTCCAATTTGTTAGGGGGCAAATTTAATGATAAAATCGGATTTGCAGCATATTTACTACCTTAGTGTTCTCAAAAATCCTCCATTTATGCAAGCTGGAATCATTACTATTGGCAACGAAATACTATCCGGAAAAACCGTTAACACCAATGCATCGTATTTGGCAAGTGCTTTATCGCTTTTAGGAATTGAAACCCAACAAATAGTAGCAGTAAAAGACTTGGCCATTCATATTGCCGAAGCCTTGCGATTGTCAATAGAAAATAACGACATAGTAATTATCACAGGAGGGCTGGGACCTACCAGCGATGATATCACAAAACGAACTCTTGGGGAATTCTTTGCATCAGAATGGATAATCAATGAACAGGTACTGGAAGATGTGAAGTCGTTTTTCGCTAAACGCAACCTTCCGCTCACCGAAAAGAACAGGCTACAAGCATTGGTGCCTGACAACGCCAAAATCCTTAGGAACCTTGTTGGCACTGCACCCGGATTGTGGTTCGAAGTTGGAGGTAAAATAGCAATTGCGCTACCCGGTGTACCCTTCGAGATGAAGCACATAATTGAAGTGGAGGTTTTACCAAGGCTTAAAGCAATAGACAAGGAATTTTTTGTTGTGCATCGCACCATAAACACGCATGGCATTGGCGAATCCTTTCTTTCAGACAAAATATCCCACTGGGAAAAGAACCTTAATCCATCCATTAGCTTAGCCTATTTACCTGCAGTGGGCATTGTAAAATTGCGGTTAACGGCTTCGGGAATCAACAAAAAGGTGCTGGAAGATGCCATTGAGGAGCAGGTGAGCCTTCTGCAGGAAATAATTCCGGAGCATATTTGGGGCTACGACGATGAAACATTGGAGGAAATCTGTGGTAAGTTGCTTCTCCAGAAAAAGTTGACCCTTTGCACTGTGGAAAGCTGCACCGGTGGGGCTATTGCAAATAGAATCATCAATGTTGCGGGATGCAGCCAATATTATCGGGGTAGTATTGTTGCGTATTCCAACGATGTAAAAACAACCTTACTGGGAATTCCATCGGAAATAATTAACCAAAATGGAGCTGTAAGTCAGCAGGTTGTAGAGCTTATGGCCTTGCAGGGCTGTAGCACAATGCAATCGGATTTTTGCGTGGCAACCAGCGGTATTGCAGGACCTGGCGGGGCCACTCCAGAAAAACCTGTTGGCACAATCTGGATCGCAGTGGCACATGGCAAAAAAGTAGTTTCCCAGAAGTATCAATTTGGCGACATTCGACAAACAAACATAGCTCGAACTACTGTAGCAGCTTTGGCTAAATTGCATGATTGTTTAAAGTAGTTTATATGGAATTTGCATATTGAAATATAACTTATATTTGATGTCCCTGTGGAGTCCATAAAAATTTATTATCCATAAGGGCAACGAAGGATTTATGGTGGTGTCTTTTCAAATTGCATGGTCGTACATTCGGAGTTTTTAAAACCCTTCAAATATTTTTTTAATCTGATTTCGTGTTTTCTCTGACTTTTTAAAGCGTTAATAGACTATCATTGCATTTATTGGTTTTTAAAAAATTACCTCAAGGGGGCGCAGGAAATTCTACATGGTGCTAAAATTTATTAATATCGATCTTTGTTTGCATATTTTTCGATTGTTGCACAAATATGTTAATCACAATTGGTAATTTTACACATTAACAAAATATTTTTGCACATAAATAAAAAATGGGTTAATCAGATTTTGCTTTTGCCCAACTCTTATGGATTTCTTTTGCAGAACGGAGCGACAAAATAGAAGATAAAATTTTCAAAATGCTGAGAAGACGGACAAAAACAAAAGAAGCACGATTTTTCAATGCTTGATCTTTCGTCTTTAGTCATTATTTTCAATGTATTAGCATAACATATACTCGTCTAATAAATATTTTACACCTATTTTTCATACCAAATTCTATTCACACCAACCAAAAATTCAAGAAACTATGGTAGCCCGTTACAAAATCAAGACACTTACAGAATTTATTATTGAGAGGCAATCGGAGTATTCTCAGGCCAAAGGTTCTCTTACAAGATTGTTGAACGATATAGGCACAGCAGCCAAAATTGTAAACCGGGAAATTAATGCAGCCGGTTTGGTAGATATTTTGGGGAGCGTGGGCACCAACAATTTTGCCGGCGAAACGCAAAAGAAGCTCGATGTGTTTGCCAATGAGATGTTTATCACCATGCTAAAAGGCGGCGGTGAATGCTGCGCCATTGCATCGGAAGAGAGCGAAAAGGTAGTCTCATTTCAGAATGAGTTTTCGCAACATGGTAAATATGTTGTGGCAATTGATCCGCTCGATGGCAGCAGCAATATTGATGCTAATGTTTCTATCGGAACCCTGTTTTCAATCTATTTGCGTATAAGCGAATGCAGTGGTGGCCGACTCGAAGACCTGCTCCAGCCGGGATATAAGCAAGTTGCTGCCGGCTATATTATCTACGGTTCGTCAACTATGTTGGTTTATACCACCGGCAAAGGTGTTAATGGTTTCACTCTTGACCCATCGGTGGGAATCTTTTGCCTATCGCATCCAGATATGCAATTTAATCAGCGAGGAAACATATATTCTATCAATGAAGGCAATTATATCTACTTTCCAAAGGGTGTAAAAAAATACATCAAGTACCTTCAGGAAGAGGATGCGGATACCCTACGGCCCTACACTTCGCGATATATTGGCTCGTTGGTAGCCGATTTTCATCGCAACCTCATAAAAGGCGGCATATTCATCTACCCGGGAACCACCAAGAAGCCCGATGGCAAGCTCCGATTGCTTTATGAATGTAAACCCATAGCATTTTTAGCAGAACAGGCCGGTGGAAAGGCAAGCGATGGATTCAACCGCATTTTGGATATTGTGCCTCAATCGCTGCACCAATGCTCACCACTATTTGTAGGTCCCACCGACATGGTGGAAACTGTGGAAACTTTTATGCAAAGTGAATCGCCTGAATTACGAAAACCTTTGCCATAAGAAGAACACACTTCTTTAGACTATTTTCTTCGGGTTTGTTCTAATAAAATGAGGAAGTTTACAACTTGTGAAAAGTCTTTTGGTTGAAGTTTTCACATAAAGGGTCATGAAAGTATTGTGATGAATGCTACTGGTTGGCGGCATTTCGATAGGTGTCCTAGTAAGTTTATTGAACTACTCAACGACCGCAAAATCTTTTAAGATGCTTCACTTCGTTCAGCATGACAATCTCCGATTGGTATTTTGTCATCCTGACCGAAGGGAAGGATCTTTTAAATGGCGGAATTGTAAATTCCGCCTAGCCTTCTTTGCTATTCATCCGCTGCGTTGAGTTTGTAATTTCACCTGCAATATTTCCCATTAAAACCTTTCGGGAAAATAGAGTGCAGCAATTTCTGAATCAGTCTGTGCGATAAAAATGAACAAGAGTGCACCTATCATAAAATTTTTATCGGTTAATTTTCCTGCATCGTGTTATGGATTTTATGGGAGAGAACCTGTAAATGGTACCTGATAATAAAGCAACATTTTCATTTCCAAAGCACTAATATCCAATCAGATTAGCTGACTTCTCAACAAGTTGTAAGCAAGATTGCAGATGTTGAAAATTGATTTTAAGGTGGGTTTGGCAGTTGCACTGAGGTTGAATACCTTTGCAAATCTTTTTTAAGTGCAAAGTTGAAATTTTCAGAGTTATTTTCTCTGGTAGGTGGAAAGGAATCTACCAACCAAATATTTGAGTGGTTAGACGAAAGCCTATCGCTGCGCGCCAACCTTAGAGGTCTCGTAGGATCTTCACGAGCAGTAATCGCATCGTTAGCTTTCAACAGGAGCAGCAAATCCTTTTTGTGTATTTTGCCCGACAAAGAATCGGCAGCCTATTTCTTCAACGATTTGGAGAATCTGCTTGGCGAGGCGAAAATGAGCTATGAAAGTCGCAGTGTATTTTTCTTTCCGGCAACTTACAAGAAGCCTTACGAATTGGAGCAAATAGATAATGCCAATCTACTGCTCAGGGCTGAGGTTATCAACCGCTTGGCATCGTTTTCTTCTAAAGCGTTGGTAGTAACCTATCCGGAAGCAGTAGGCGAAATGATTCTCCCAAAGAACGAAATAGGCAAAAACTTGTTAGAAGCTACACTTGGCGAGCTGCTTTCTGTTGATTTTTTCTTGGATTTGTTGGTAGAATATGATTTCGAAAGGGTGGAATTTGTTGCAGAGCCTGGGCAGTTTTCCCTTAGGGGTGGCATAATAGATGTTTTCTCCTATTCCAACGACTATCCTTTCCGAATCGAAGTTTCGGGCGATAGAGTTAGCAGCCTTCGACTTTTCGATGCCGCAACCCAGCTTTCCATAAATAAGGTGGATAAGGTGCATATCCTTCCGAATATCAACAAATTGGCCAATGAGAGCAAGAAGCGGGAGTTTTTGCTCGAGTCCATGCCTGCCAATACAGTGGTTTGGTGCGAAAACATGGAATGGATCGCAACAAAACTTGATTCGGGTTTCCACAAACTTTCGCACAGCACAAGAACTATTCTAAGCGAAACAAACTATTTGGAACCAAAAGAAATGTTTATTTCGGGCAATGGATTCAAAGAAAGGCTACTGAACTGCAAGTTAGTGGAATGGAATGCTTCGCCTTTAGAAAAGGATTACAACCTGGTTTTAAATTTTGCTTTCCGCCCACAATTGTCGTTTAATAAGAATTTCGACCTTATTGCACGACATTTGGAAGAGAATTCCGTTCAAGGCATTCGCAACATTATCCTTTCTGACAACCCAAAGCAGCTATCCCGCATCGAAAACATTTTGGAATCCATCAAGTTGCAACAAAAATCTGGTTACCATCATTTGCAATACGAAGGCCTGCCATTAAGCCTGCACGAAGGATTTGTGGATGCTCATTCTCAATTGGCGTTTTTCACAGATCACCAACTTTTCGATCGTTATCACCGATTTAAGGTACGGGATAAGTTTACGGGAAAACAGGCTATGACCATTAAGGATTTTGGCAGCTTGAAACCGGGAGACTTTGTTACCCACATAGATCATGGCATTGGAATTTACAGCGGGTTGGAGAAGATAGAGGTAAACGGCAAGATACAGGAATCCATACGGTTGATATACAAAGACAACGATGTATTGTATATTAGCATTCATGCCTTGCACCGAATTTCGCGCTACAGCAGCAAGGATGGCACTGCGCCTTCGCTACATCGCTTGGGTAGCAACACTTGGGCTAATCTAAAGAACAAGACTAAAAGCAAACTCAAGGATATAGCACGCGATTTGATTGATCTTTACGCAAAACGGCGGTCGCAGGACGGATTTGCATTCTCGGCAGATACCTACTTGCAAAACGAATTGGAAGCATCCTTTATTTACGAAGACACACCCGACCAAGTAAAAGCCACTCGCGATGTAAAGAAAGATATGGAAGCCCCCTACCCCATGGATAGGTTATTGTGTGGCGATGTGGGGTTTGGCAAAACAGAGATTGCCATTAGGGCAGCATTCAAGGCTGTAAACGATTCAAAGCAAGTAGCTATTCTGGTGCCAACCACTATTCTTGCGCTACAACACTTTTATACTTTTAGCGAACGACTCAAAGATCTGCCCTGTAGAGTAGATTACATCAATCGTTTTAGAAGCGATGATGAAAAAAAGCAAGTTTTGACCGACCTTCAAAATGGTAAAAATGACATCATTATTGGAACCCATCGCCGTTTGA
>DMJL01000301.1 GCA_003451785.1 Bacteroidales bacterium | reverse complement strand
CAAGCAGAATCGTCGTTGGGCGAGCAAGAGATTGAGTTCAAAATCCATAAAGCTATTGCATTACTGCCTGAAAAACAAAGAATTGTATTTCAACTGAGGTATTACGAGGAAATGAAATACGAGGAAATGGCAGAATTACTCAAAACTTCGGAAGGGGCACTCAAGACTTCGTATCATCATGCGGCAAAGAAAGTAGAAAAATTTATTACATCATGATTAAACCCATGGGAGTTTAATAAATCTAAAGTTTTGAATATATGAACATCAAAATGGAAAAGCGAACAGAAATTAATAATGAGTTACAATCGCTTGGGTTGCAAAAGCTAGCTACACACAACCCAAATGCTATTGGTGATACTCCCATTGATTTCTTCGATTCATTGCCCAAACAGTTGATTGAGCAAATTGAGAATCAAAGAGCTGCTATCGAGTCCAAACCTACAATAAGTTTATCTTGGAAGTATTTGTTAGCTTATGCAGCGTCTGTTCTTTTGCTTGTAGCAGTGGGTATTGGTTTTTGGCATAGCCAAACTGCAAACAATGACATTGCAAATGATAATCTTCAATTGGAAGAATATTTTATCAATCTGGCTGATTCCGATAGAAATATGTTTTACGAACTTATTCAAACGAGTGGTTCTGATATTTCCATTGAAGAAGGTTTAGATGTAGGTGTTCAGGATGATGATTTTTTTGAATATTTGCTAGATGTTGCACAATTGCAGGGTATGGAAGTGGAAGATTTTATAAAACCCGAAGCTGACAACCAGTAGCAGCAAAATCAATAATACCACAATGATTAACCAATGTTTAGAATTATGTTAAAGATTTTCGTGTTATTTGCGTTTATTGGGCTTCTATCAATTCCAAGTTACGCATTATCTTTAGATGTGCAAGCAACTGGCCAGCCATCGGCTCGCATAGATGCCATAGAAACCAGGCGTATTGCTTTTCTTACCGAACGAATTGGACTTACTCCAGAGGAAGCTATGGTATTTTGGCCAATTTACAATCAAAATAGACAAAAAAGGGAAGAAATCAGTAATTCTTTCAGAACTCGGTGGGGCCAAGTAAAGAAAGTATCAGATTTGTCGCCCGAAGATGCAGCCTTGTTGGCCGAAGATCAGGTTAGACGGGTAGAGCAACTTACGACCCTGAAACGCAGGTTTCATGAAGATCTCAAAAGAATCATTTCGCCCATGAAGATTGCATTGCTATACGAGGCCGAAAGGGATTTCAACCGCATTCTGTTTCAAGAAGCAAGGCGCAATGATGGCGAACGAGATGGTCGCGATAGGCGTTAGGATTTTTTTTACGCAAAGAATTAGATTTTCTCTAAGTAGGATGCATTTAGCCATCCTACTTTTTTATTAGCCAACTCTATCTCATACCATCCATTAAGCGCATCGGTTATTTGCACTTTTGCACCTTCGTGTATGACAAAGACTTGGCTGCTGGATGCCGATGGCGAACTGTGAGCCACTGCCGTGGGCACCATTATAATCGCTTCGTTTGCATGAAAAGCCCTATTGTATTTACTTTGGGCAGCACTCCAACTTACAATCAGAAGGAAAAGAAGTATTGCAGCAGAACAAAATAAAACCTTCTTTATCAAAGGATTGCGTGAAACAATAAAAGCAGCCAAGGCAATTAGCAATACCAATAAAACGGCTATCACTATTTTGGCCCAAACATCGGCATTAAAGGATTCAACCAGCCTATTCCACCATTGGATATAAAAGATTTGGGGCGTAGTGTATATCCTGTCTTTTGTACGGGCTTGTGCAACTTGCAAATTGAATTGGGTATTCTCGTTTTGCGGATCTATTCTTAGCGACCGATGATAGTTTAAAATTGCCTTACCCATATTGCCCAATCGAAAATAGGTATTTCCCAAATTATAGTACAAGGGTGCAGCTTCAAATCCGGCATCAATCAACGACTCATAGTGGAGGGCAGCAGCAGGGAAATCTTCATTAAGAAAAGCCTGATTTGCTTCTTCTAATTTCTGACGGGCTAAATCGTTGTCCATTGCCAATAAACACATTGGCAAGAGCAAGAATAGGAAATATAAATATCTCATAACCTACTTATTCTGAGCGTTTAGTTCTTTTTCGAGCGAAACTATACAATGGAGTGCTTTCTTAAAGGTGTTTTGAATCTCCACAACACCTGCCACAGGAGCAAAACGAGCAAACTCGCAAACATCGAGCACATCGAAAAACTCTTTTGTGGTTTCAGGATCAACATGCAATTGCTCAAACGACTCCTGCACAGTTGCACGAGATAATTTAGAAACAGGTAGGGCTAATTTATCAGAAATATAACCCCAAAGAGCCTTAAAAACTTCTTCAAAAAACTCAGCATTCTGCTGAGCTTTTAGTCTTTTGCTTGCATTAGAAAGTCGTTTAAGTGCCATTTTATGGGCTTTTTTATAGCGAAGTAACACTAAATTTCCCTTTGCTTTTTCTCCTCGCCGCCATAGCCACACAAAGACCCAAAAACCCAATATTAGCAATACAATTTTTATGAAAAACCTAGGACTTTTGAAATATGTGGTACCCGATAATTGCAATGAAAAAGGTGTGATATGAATAAAACGAATATCGGCATTCAAAAAGTCAATGGTTTGTGGATGTACGACTTGATTCTGGGCTGTAATATTTGCCACAGGAGAAACAACTATTTGCAATTCTCGCGAAGCTATAACTTGGTATCTTCCAGTAGCTGGATTAAAAAAAATGAATTGAATGGGTCCTAAAGCAAAATTTCCAGAAGCACGGGGAATAAGCAGTAGCTCAAATTGCCTACTACCTCGAGTGCCGGTAATGTTGGTTGTAAAATCGTCTATCGCTTGCGCTTCAAACGATTCAATTTCAGCCGGAAAGTTTAATTCGGGGACATTTACCATTTGGAGGTTTCCACTTCCTTCAACAATCATAGTGAGCGTAATTGGTGAATCCACACCAACAGAATCGTCGGATAGAGTAGCATTGAAATTCATTTGCCCCACAGCACCATTAAAACCATCTGGGACATTTTGGCGAGGCAAGGCACGCACTTGGATATTCAGTGGATTAGATATGATGGGATGCTCTACACTCAGCATATTATCGAAAAAAGAACCTCCAAAGAAGCTATCCAAAATACTACCCCTGCTCCTTGCTTGCTGCACTCGCACCACGGTATTCATATAAAGTGGCTCCACCCTAAGGCTGCCAGCCTTTTGGGGTATTAATGCTACTTGCTTAATAACAGCCACAGTGTATCGCGAGCCATTGACAACCTCGTGGGAAGTTTGGGGTTGACCCTCTGGGGTAATATTCTCAGCCCAAAAACCTTGAAACCCCGGTGCTTCATCAAAACCATACTGGGAAACTTGCAAACGGGTGTAAAGGCGGTAAGTTACTGTAATCTGTTCGCCTACAAAAGGATTGCTTTTGCTTGCAGTTGCTCGCACAAAAATATCGTCGGAACTTATCTGCACCTCTTCATTGGGTTGAACTCGACTTGGTGTGGCTACACCTGGAGTGGGTGTCTGAGTACGCGGTGTAACCATTATGGTTGCAGGATTCGTTGAGTATCTTCGCCCATCTATCACAACAGAAGCTCGTTCAATGCGAAAGGTGCCTTCGCGTATAGATTCCAAAATGTATGTAAATGAATAGGTTTCAGTTTGGCTTACCTGCCCGTTTACAATTTGAACAGATGTGCTGGAAGACTGGGCAGGCCCAGAAACAATTCGAAAGCCATCGAAGGAGGGTGCCTGAAAATCGGCGGCTCGCTTATTGGAAGAAAAAACTACACTAAACCTTTCGCCTAAACTTACTTGTGCAGGAATCTGAATGGTGAACGAAACCTGTGAACCGATTGAAACCGATGGAATAAGAAAAATAAGCAGCAAAACTGCCAAATATTTTCCACGGGCGTTATTTAATTTATCCAAAAGCATCATGGTATGCAACTTTCCAAATTTGTAGGTTTCAAAAATTCCTTTAATGAATCAGCACAGGCTACCAATCGCGTTGGTGCTGTGTTCTGGTTTGTTGTTCATTTTTCTTCAAATCCCTTTGCAGAGCTTGCTCGCGCTTGTTCATGGCATCCAAAATTCTTTCTGCCTGTTCGCGAGTCATTCCTCCGGGGGTGGGTTCGTTAGGTTGCTGGCGTTGTTCAGATTCCTGATTATTTTCGTTTTGCGGGTCTTGATTTTGGTTGTTTTGCTGATTCTGCTGTTGCAGTTGCTGCTGTTGCAATCTCTGCATTGCATAGGCAAGATTGAAGCGGGTTTCATTGTCTGCCGGATTCAATCGCAAAGCGTTTTTGAAAGCATCAATACTCTCAGCATAATTTTGTGTACCCAACTTGCTGTTGCCAAGGTTATGAAATGCTTTAGCCCTTTGTAGGTCAGAAGCTTCAGATTGAGCAAGTTGTTCAAATACCTCTGCAGCTTCATTAAACCTTTCTTGCCTATACAAGGCATTGCCCAAATTAAATGGCCCCCTGAAATTTTGTTGATTTTGCTCCATAGCCCTTCGATAATACAACTCGGCTTCCGTAAAATTATTTTCTCGGTACAACCTATTGCCCTGCCGAACATTTCTACGGTCTTCCTGACCAAATACCTTGCTTGTATTTAGCACAAAAAACATCACAAACAAAAACAACGAAATTTTCATCGCCTTCGAAATATTATCAACGAAAAAGTTTCTCAATTTTTAGCCATTTATTCTTTCTGTCGGGTATCAGCAACTCCATCATTAGCAAAATCATTGCTGCAATAAGAAAAATATAATAGCGCGATTCAAATCGTGCAAATTCCAATTGC
>DMJL01000147.1 GCA_003451785.1 Bacteroidales bacterium | reverse complement strand
AAGGTGTTTACAGATGTTTTCAATGCATTAAGAGAGAGTGCGCGAATAGAAGATAACAGAGCTCTTTTTTATTAAGAAAAGGGCTTTCAAAGACCAATTTGCAGGTGCTGTACCCCAACAGGGTGCAGCACTTGTCTTTTACACCAAAGCATACCTTGCATAATCTCCTACCTTTAGCAGTAATCGCCATACCATAACTCAAAGATTTGAAAAATTGCCCGAATCGATGCACCCAGAATACCATAAAACCGTGAAGGGGTATAGGCTCTATAGAAATTGATTTTATCAGCAAACCCAATAACCTTATGCTGAATTGGTTTACACCCATGCTCCGAAAAGTAAGGAGAGATAACAACCTGGCACTAATTGAGCCCTGCGTGTAATGCGTTTAGAAAACCATTGCGCCACTTGTGGCAGGAAAGGTTTTGCCGTTGTACCGCATTCAAAAATTACATTATCGACAGTTGAAAGTCGCCAACGCATGCACATAAAGAATCCAATTATTTCCGTGTAGAGTGAATAACAAAACCGTAAATATTGCCAAATCAATTTTACAACATTTAGCCCTCCAATAAAAAAGGGGGGCTTTTGCCCCCTTAATGTGTGCTTGTACCTAGCAAAATCCTACTAAATCATCCGGCTAATCGTCATAGCGTTCTTCGATAGAATCAATTGCAGCCCAAATCGCGTCATCCAACCTATCGGCAAGTGCTCTGTTGCCATCGTTGTCAAGCAAATGAATTTCGATGGTGCCATTTCCATTACCATCCCTAGCACCCGAAATATCTACGCCTCCCAACTGTGGGTTGAAAATTGCAGCCAAATCAACGGATATGGTTACACTTACTCCGCCTGCTGTGCTTAGATCAACAGGTGGTTCGAATTCTATCTCCACAGTAAACTCATCGATTGTGGAGAAGTACTCAAATGGAGTGCCATTTATGGTGCCCCGCACCAAAATTGATCTACCGTGCAAGGGTGAACCACGATTTTCGCTTCTTTCAAATTCAAATTCTATCTCATCGAAGGTGGCCTGCGGCAAAGTTATCCCCGATACTAAGTTGGTAAGTTGGGTATTTCCTTCTCTTACCAAATCCACCTCAAACGGACCTTCTAACTCCAACTCAGAATAGCTCTCTCCGTCAGGAAACCTATCAGAAGGAGAATCGTAAAATTCGAATTCAATTTCATCAATATTCACCTTAAAGGTGTTTATTACCACACCTGAAACCGGTGCTGTCTTCATTCGAGTTGTGGAGTTCACGGCCTGAAAGCTCACCTTAGCGTTTCCCTTTTCTTCCTCGGTACAAGAACCTAAAAATCCCGCAGAAACCAACATTACCACCGAAAGTAACAAACTTTTAATTTTCATGACAATTCAATTAATTAAGGGTTAAAAAAATCAACATCATTTCCTGCAAAAGCAGTTTTATACCATATAGACGCAACAGCCCGGCGCATGGTTGGAATGAATTTGATTTTTTGTAAAAAAAGAAGTAGGGTTACCCCAATTACTTGAGACAACCCCTTCAAAATCTTTAACTATAAAACTATTTCACTGCAATGCGACCTGTGAAAGTTTGATTTCCGACAGAAATCCTATACAGATAAATACCTCGCCTATCGGCTTGACCGGCAAATCCTTCCCAGAACAAGGTATTGTTGCCGGGGAAAGATTGTTGGGTTGTTCTATACACTATTTGCCCCGTAAGGTTGAGTACTTCGAGGGTTATATCACTTGGGGTCTCAACAGGTACTTGAAACCAAAAGCCCTGCGCAGAAGGATTGGGGTAAACTCTGATTTGGGTTTGCGCCGGCATTAATTGCTCGGGAGCACTCAAGGGTACCCCGTGTGCAGGGAATGCCACAGTAGAGTATATTCGATATTCTCCGGGTTGTAGTGTAAGTGCCATTTCGTTGTGGGTAACATGTCGTGATTGGCCTGAGAAGAACTCGTGCCATGTGCCTCCATGCTGAAAATTACCGGGAGTTGTGTGCGGGGTAACCCCAAAGTTTCCAATAATCAGCACATTGCGCGATGGATGGTTAAGATAAATGCGTTTCACCTCTCCAGAAACATCCATGTGAAAATCATGGGTGCGAAACACTTCGTGATTTCTACGCAAGTTGAAGAGTAGCATAAACACATCGTGCAGCCTACGGCGACGAGGGTCGTTGAAATAATCCCACCGCACAGGTTTGGGGTCCACGCGGCAAGCGTTATTAATGGTTCCATCAGGACATCGGTTTATGGAAAAATCGTAGCCAAGCTCACCAAACTGCCAAAGCATTTTGGGTCCTGGTATTGTGAATAGGAAAGTTGCCGCCAATTCTACTCTGCGCAAGGCAGTACCCAATTCGCGTGTATTGTAAGTGGGTGTCTGGTTTCCCCAATTTAATAGTCGAAACATTACCCTCTCTTCGTCGTGGCTTTCCATGTAGGCAATCAGCCTTGGGTGTTGCCAGCCACGAACTCTATGGGATGCCCACTGAAAATTCGACCTTCCTCCATCATGCCAACCCATGGCTGCCTCACTATAACTGTGATTCATATTACCCCAAAGCATCATCCCTGCATTAGCCAAAGCGGTTTCCTCATCATTATCGGAGAGGTGTTCAAGAATCACATAGGCTCTGGGGTTTACAGATCGAAGGTTGTGGAATAATCTGGTTAAGTTGTTTACACGCTCTTGGTCAAATCTGCTTCCCCATGGGTCGTCGTTGCCTTTGAAACGGGTTGTGAAACCTTTGGAAACATCAAACCGAAATCCTGAAAAGCGATACTCTGTAAGCCAGTGATGATTTACTCTATCCATAAAATCTCTAAAATACTGGCTTCCATGGTCAAACTTGTATCCCCACTGCATTGCGGGATTGGCAAATATTTGATCCATATACCACGGGTTGTTGTCGGCAGGGCGGTTGCGTGCCTCATCGTAGTACATCCGCAATAGGGGCGATTGACCGAAAGAGTGATTCCAAACAATGTCTAAAATTACTGCAATACCCATACCATGCGCTTCGTCAATAAACCTTTTGAGTTCTTCACGAGGCCCATAAAATTTATCGGGAGCAAAGAAAAACGCATTATTGTATCCCCAGCTTGAGTTTCCTTCAAACTCTGCAATGGGCATGAGTTTTATGGCGTTGATTCCCAAGTCTCTCAAATATGGAAGGCGCTCTCTCAAGCCTGCGTAGGTATTGTTAGGACTTTCTAAGAAATCGCGTATGTGGAGTTCGTAGATAATCAAGTCTTCTTGTGCGGGAGGCACAAAATTGTTGTTTCTCCACTGAAATGGTGGTCGAGCTGTTTGTAGCACGGCAACAGCATGTGTTGTCTTTCCTCTTGGATAGGCGATTAATCCGGGATACCTACCCTGATCAATTATTTCTTGATCGTGCCAAGGGTCAAGAATTTTTTCGGTGTAGGGGTCAGCTATTCTAAGATCGCCATCTATTAAATATTGGAATGCATATTCCTTGCGTGGCTCCAGACCCGTGATTGTTACCCAGAAATGCCTTCCATCGGGTGTGCGGCGCATAAAGTAATCTTCGTCTAATTGCCAGCCATTGAAATCGGCAATTACAAAAACATGTTGCTTCGCAGCGGGGGGATCGTGCAAAACTAAAGTAACGGTATTATCGTTTATGTAATTTATACCATTACGAACTCCAGCAGGTAGTGGTGCTACAGTTACATCGGGTCTTACGAAAAAGTATGTAGAGTCGGCAATTGTTTGCTGACCTCTGTATGCTACTGCTCTTAGATTGAATCTACCGGTGGTAGTTGCCTGCCAAGTATGGTTTAGTGTACCTGCGGTTGTTGACGCAACTCTGTTGCGATTTACGAATAGCGTTACAGAGTCGGCTTGAAGTGCTGAAACACTAATGGGGACATTGGCATTTCTCTCATAGAGCGGTTGGAAACCCACTGGTGATGTGAAGGAAACTTGCAGACCAGGCTGAAACACATCATGAAAAATATCGCCACCACCAGTAGCCCTGCCAGTGCGAGTGCCATCGGCACTCCTAAATACAAATGCTAACTGTTGGATGGTTTCTGCCGCGGGCACATTGTAAAACTCCCTTATATTTGGCTCAATAGTAAGGGTGTAGGTATTAGTACCGGTGCGGGTCATCAATGCCC
Source organism: Bacteroidales bacterium (assembly GCA_003451785.1). GTDB lineage: Bacteria > Bacteroidota > Bacteroidia > Bacteroidales > UBA7960 > UBA7960. The sequence continues at coordinate 364 of DMJL01000147.1, read as the reverse complement.
TGGGTGAATTTACAGCCCAAGCTGCAATAACATGTCGCCAACCAGATGGTCCCGGACTTAAATTGGTAATTACACCTGTATGTGCATATACATCGCCAGTGAAGCCCATCAGACCTTGATTGCCTCTATCGGCATGGAAGGTAATCACAACACGGTCACCTGCCGTGGGGAGTGCCGGAACTGAGGTAACCACTTGTGCATTTACCATAAAAGGTAAGGACAAGAAGAAAACCACCAAAGGCACCAATGTTTGTAAAAATTTACGGTTCATTCTGCTTAGCGTTATTAGATGATTAATAAAATTCTGCATTAAAAAAATGCTTTGAACTGTGGTTTCATGCTCCTTTCAACTTCTGTGCTTGCA
>DMJL01000077.1 GCA_003451785.1 Bacteroidales bacterium | reverse complement strand
ACAAAAAATACTGGTTCGCTGCTCAACATAAAACTTGTAACACCGCGCAATACAATCTGGCCTCCAACTACATTAAGCCCTGTAACTCTATCCCTCAAAATATCGAATACGCTTGTGTAGGTTACATCCAAATCATTGAGAAAAATTTGCTGATCAGGAGTGCCAAACATACTTACTGGTTCCCGACTTCTACGCGCCGGTATATCTCGAGTAAGCAACCTTTGCCAAAAGTTTGGTTGTGGTTTTCTTTGCCAGTTAGGCCCCCGTTCGGTAGTTGGTTGCATAATGGTTTGGGCATTAAGAATGAAAGATTCACTTTGCCTTAATCTGTCGAATAGACTTACTTCAAAAATTCGCCCACGACGGTCGCGCCCCACGGAAATCATAGCAGTATAAACGCCTGAGAAATCCAAGCCTGAGAAGGTAAAGAAGCCTTCATCCGTGGTTGTGGTGCTCATGCGCGCTCTCCTTTCTTGGATTCCCGCCGATAATTCAACTGCAATCCTTCCAGTAGGTCGTGCGGAAGAGATTGGTGTAATCTGTCCAAAAAGAGTAAGTCCCGTTTGTTCGGCTACTCTTAATGGAGGAAGGATGCCCTCCAAAAGATTTCCCCATTCAAAACGCCTCCAACCATGTGTCATCATGAGCAGGTCTAAGCGTTTTACCCTTTCTGGATCGTTTTGCGATAAATAATACCACGGAGCATCAATTATCCTGCCCAAATCGCTGGTAAGCAATAGGTGTGTAACAATGTTATGTTCAATTTCATTATTTTCAGCCCCTAAGGTAGTTACAGCCAAGGCATAAGCCGAAGTGCGCAAAGTATCGGCCGCTTTAGGCATATAAAAGTTTAGAACTTGTTGTCCGTCTTCCTGCTGGATACTGAAAGGCAGTGGTGCATAAGGATCGAATCCCCTGTCATTATTTACAAACACAAGTCTTTCGGCAAGCGGCTGACCGTTGGAGTCGAATAATGTAAAATGGGCTATTCCATCCGGAAAAACATTAGAAGGTATGGAAACATCAAAACGATTATCAACCAAATTGGCTTCTTCTGCATACCTTAAATTTCCACGCGTATGACCCAAGAGTAGTATTCTGCTCGATGTGGCCAACTGATTTGGAGGGAGATTTGCTTTTACATTAATGTTTAAAGTATCGCCCCGGTTGTCTATTCTAAGTACCATTCCCATAGGCATAACTGAAGGCATGCTTACAGTTTGTTTCTCACCGTTTTCAAATTCGATTCTTGCTGTGTAATTCATGCCTGCTTGAGGCACGAAGTTGAAAATCCCTTTTCCATTGTGATAGGTTTGCACATTGGCCACTTCCCTGCCACCTTGGTCAACGACCACACCTTTGGCTCCTACCCCCGTTCCAATGGCATTAGCAGCCATGAAAGCAACTCTGTTTTCGATACCTGCCACAAGATTGCCGCCTTCAGGAAAAAATGCAAACTGCATTTGCTCTTTTTGCTCTTCAAGTATAGTGTTAAATCGCCTATTTTGCCTAATTACATCCCTTTCTACAAAATTCTCCTCGTTGGGAGTAACAACCAATACATCTTTTACAAAATGAAAGTCTTTGTCAAAGTTTATCATCCAATTTGTGTAGGCTTTTAATTGGTAATTCCCGCCCGGAAAAGAATCGGGCAGATTGATGGAACCCGAAGCAAAGCCATTTTCGAGTTTTAAAATTAAAAACTCTTGCAAATTATTTGATGCATCTACAAATTCCACATAGAGATTATTGGAAACGGTATCGGGTTTATGGGTTCGAGCTGATACCAAGAATGCCTGAATCCAAATGGTTTCACCGGCAAGATATTGCTGCTTGTCGGTAACTAGCACAACTTTTTGCTGTGGCACATTTTGGTGATAATGTCGAAATGCTTCCACTGGACCTGAAGAAATTCCTTCCCCTGAAAATCCGGTGCTTACAGAAAGCAGGGTTGCAGCAGTCAAAAGCACTATTTTTTGAAATATGATCTTTCGCATTGCAATCTTGTTTAGAATTTAAAAAACTAAAATTCAACAATTTGTTCACCATAATACAGATTGCCTTCTGCATCAATGCCTTGAACAATAACTCTTATTTTACCCGGATTTTGTGGAAAGCGAAGCCACAATGAGGCTATACCTGAGTTATCGGGTGTAATATTGGGCAACCAATGCCATGTTTTGGGCAAATTTTGCACTTGCGTTCCGTATGGTTCCTGTTTAGAAGAAAATTCCCTTTGCGGTTGAAAGCCTGTGAGTGCATAGTTTGCCGAAATGGTGGGCAAATCTCTTCCTGTACGGCTGTGTGCCATGATCACACCATTTGCCCCCCTCACACCAAAGATGCTTGCCGAAGGTCCCTTATAAATCTCAATTCTTTCAATTTCTGTAGTCCTAAGACTCAAAAGATGATCGCGGCTTGTAAACATTCCATCCACACCAAACAGAGGTTCGCTGCTGCCTCTTATGCTGGTAGGTCCTCGCAATAATATTCTTCCACTGGATATGTTTATTCCCGAGCCTTTGGTTCTTAAAACATCAAAAACTGTTCGCAATTGCTGCTCAATCGTTTCGTTTATAAAAATTACTTGGTCGGGCGATGCAAACGAAGTACCTCCCCGTTGATCCCTTTGTGTAATTCTGGCAATGGATGAAGTAGCTTCATGGGTAAGCAATCTATCAGTAGGTCGATTTGCTCCCATTTCTGTAGTATGAGGCCGTGTATTAGGTGAAAAGAGATAATCAACCGTAACAGCAGAATAAGGGTTCAGTACTATGTCCGCTTGCCCAGGTAAATCTCTTGAAGTGGCCGAAATTTCTGCTGAAACACTGCCCAACAATTGCACATTGGTGAATGTAAAACTCCCGTCAACACCGCTTCGTGTGGTAAATTGTCGTGGCAAATCGCCTTGCAACAACAACCGCACCTCTGCCGGATTTCGAATTGTACCCCTCTGGGGCGAGGTGATTTGTCCGGAGATAGTGAACATAGAAGCTGCCGGAAATGTTACAGTGGGTGTTTCAGCAGAGGATAATTTATCCCATTGGAAGCGTTTCCATGGGTTGGTCATTACAATCAAATCTAACTTTCGACGGTTCTCTTGCGTGTTTTCTTGCAACAATTTCCAAGCACTGTTGGGAAGTTGCCCCAGGTTTCCTGACAGGAGAAATTTTTCAATTATTCCACCATCGGGTGTAGGTGCTGTAACAGCGGCGTCATCAACAGAAGTAACAGCCATGCTGAAATTACCCTGATCAAGATTCTGAGGCCCGAGGTTGACATTAACATTTACTTCAAACCCAGTGGCTGGTTGCACCGCCAATGCAAATACATCTACTGTCACCTTTGTGAAGTCGAAGTTGTTTACAAACTGCGACCTTTGAGCCAAGAGCTTCATAGATGCATCAAGCATCACCCAGTGGATTATGCCGGTAGGCAATCCTTCGGCAGGAATGTAAACTTGGAATGACCTATCGATAAAAACCACGCTTTCAAAATATTCGATACCTCTATTGGTTAATCCCATCAAAAAAATCTTTTCATCGGCGGTCGCAGGCTCAAAATTTCTTCTCCCAACTATATTAATCTGGTCGTTGAGCAAATTGGCAGTTACCGTAAATCCCGAAGCAACAGCTGCTGGTAATGCTATTCGCAACTCCCTTCCATCCTCATTTCTTACTACTGCATTGTAGCCACCTCGCATAGATGGATTCAAAGTAAATGTGCCATAGCCGGGAGTTTCTGTTCTGAATGTAGCAACCACCTGCCTATTGCTTCCCAATACTTCGCCTGAAACTTGCAAATATCTTCCTAATCCGTCGGTTGCCATAAATGCAATAGTATTATCAACTCCCGCCAATAAATTGCCCGATTCGGGAAAGAATTGCACCTGCCAACCATCCTTTTTATTTTGCAGCTTATTGTTGAAATTCCTGTTTATTCTTGCCTGCCGTGGTTTTGCAAACTCTAACTCGGATGGACTCACCAAAAACAACTCCCTCGTAAAGAACAGATTGGAATCGAAATTCTTCATCCAATCGGTATATGCTCTAATTTGGTAATTACCACCCGGCAACAATGGCGAAAAAGCAATATAACCGTGGCCTAAACCATTCTCTATCTGTACAAAAGAAACGCTTACCACTTGGTTTTGAACATTTATTAATTCAATGGTCAATCTATGGGTTTCTTGAAGCGGAGTTTTAGTTGCTGCATTTGCCAAGTAGGCCTTAAACCAAAGAGTATCGCCTGAAAGGTACTCTTGTCGGTCGAAATGCAAATACAATAAATGTTGGGGTATTTCGGCTAAGTTTCTTTCTATTCTTGCCTGGGGTGTTGCAAAGCCCAGTATTGGCAAAAAAATAATCATTGCCAGCACTTTTGCAGCGAAATAAAATCTGAGATAAAAATTGCGAGTACGAATCATGGAAGGTTGTGAAATTAGGCTTTGATAGCGTTAAAACAGAATGGTTAAAATTACGAAATTCGACGGATTTAACCAAAAGTTTTTTTGCTTGCAAAGTTTTCAAAAATAGGTGGCTAAAAGGTTGATAAGGTGCAAATAGGTTTTGATAATTGCGTGAATAAATATTTTGATACATTAGGGGATGGGTAGATTGGTTTTAAGGGTTGTAAGGGTTGTAATTGATACAAAGTCTATAATTGTACGATACAGAATTTGCAATACAGCTAATTAGGGTTTTAACCCCGTAGGGGTGTAATGTTCATAGCCAAATATCCAACAACCTTAAAAACCCAGTAGGGGTGGGATAGAGTATATATTTGGCGGAATTACAAATTCCGCCAAATTTTGTCAGGGCTAAAGCCCGTTTAGTCATTATTTCATTGCTTCCCCCGACCTAAAGGTCGGGGTTACTGCATGATTTTTTAAACCCCGTAGGGGTGTAATGTTCAAAGCCAAATATCCAACAACCTTAAAAACCCCGTAGGGGTGGTATAGAGCTTATATTTGTCGGAATTGTAAATTCCGCCAAAACGGGTGTTCCTAATTTGTCATCCTTACCGAAGAAAGTATCTCCGTTTATGGTTATAAAGAGATGCTTCACTTCGACACTTCCGCTGCGCTCAATGAAACCCTTGCTCAGTGCAAGGACTTCGTTAAGCATTACAAATACCTGTTGCCTGAAAGCTAATCCCCTTGCTCGAACAAAAATTACAACTGCATCACTGCTGCGTAATGACACGGAGGTTTAGAAAAATTTTGACACATTAGGCAAATAGTCTATCTTTACGAAAATCAATTCAAATATTCGACCGATGAATTATCGTGTAGGTTTGTGGGTTTTATCTGTGTTGCTTGCAATACCCGTGGGTTTTGCTTCTGACCCTACAGAAGGATTTCGCCGTAGAATGGTAGAAACCCAAATTATCCAAAGGGGAATTTCTCACCCTGCAACCATCAGGGCACTGAAGGCTGTGCCACGGCACAAGTATGTTCCACCTGAGCAAAGGCGGTTTGCGTACGCCGATAGACCATTACCTATCGGATTTGGGCAAACGATTTCGCAACCCTACATTGTAGCTTTTATGACCGAAATAATTGACCCCAAGCCACACTATAGGGTGTTGGAAATAGGGACTGGCTCGGGCTATCAGGCCGCCATATTGGCAGAAATTGTTGATAGGGTATATACTATTGAAATCATTCCTGCATTGGGTCTGCGCGCAGGAGAAGTGTTGGATAGGTATTACGACAATGTGGAAGTAAAAATTGCTGATGGCTTTTATGGCTGGGCCGATGCCGCACCTTTCGATGCTATTGTGGTTACGGCGGCATCGGGTGTAATTCCTCCCCCGCTTATAGAACAACTCAGGGACGGTGGTCGAATGATTATTCCTGTGGGTTCGCCCTATATGGTACAACAACTCATGTTGGTTACCAAAAGAGGCAACCGCATTGAAACCCGCAACCTCATGCCAGTGCGCTTTGTGCCATTTACAAGGAACTAATAATGCGGGGAACGGAATAATGAGAGTATCCAATTTCAGGCAATTTTTTGCCTTAGGTCTCCATTCGGCGGCCATTATCGCTTTCCAAATTTCGCTTATGCAACTGGTGTCCAATGTACAATGGCATCATTTTGCATATATGATCATATCGGTGGCTATGTTGGGTTTTGGGGCAGCAGGAACTGCCCTTGCTATTTGTCGAGAAAAATTGTTGATCGCAGCAAACTGGCTCATACCGCTACTCATGATTCTGAGCGGCGCACTTATGGCTGTAGTTTTTCCTATTACCAATACAGAACTTCTTCAATTCGATGTGTTTGCACTTTTCACCGGCGGTTGGGGTTTCACTACATTGGTTATCAATTATTTGATTTTCTTCTTGCCCTTGTTTTTTGGGGCATTAGCCATAGGAATCATTTTTCTCATACATAGCAACAACATTGGAGCATACTATTTTGCGAACCTCACCGGATCGGGATTGGGAGGTGTATTGGCCTTGTTCTTTATGTCGTGGGCACTGCCACTGCAAGTATCTGCATTGGTAGGTACTTTTTCTGTGCTTTCGGGTGTGATGCTTTCCGACACCAAAACATTAAAACAAAATTTGGTCGCAGCTTTGCTATGCCTTATGGTTATTGGCTGGGTTGCAGCAAATCCGGGAGTATTAAGACCTTCATCATACAAGGATATTGCACTTACAAGGCAGATACCCGGAACTGAGTTACGCATTCAAAAACCATCCATTTATGGATTTGTAGAGGTCTTGTATGCTCCAAAACAGCGGTTTGCTCCGGCATTAAGCCTTACATACCAAGGCGAAGCACCAGGCGGATACATCATTTTTGTGAATGGCAATTATTACAGTCATGTGTTGAATCAATATCCGCAAGATAACGCTCATATTCTGGACTACACTACCATGAAACTGCCCTTTGTGCTTGGCAACCCCCAAAGGGTTCTTTGTGTTAATGCAGGTAGCGGTATAGGAGTGTCGCATGCATTGCATCATGGTGCAGCCCATGTGGATGCCATTATTGAGAACAGAAAAATTGTTTCGTTACTCAAAAACGAATTAAGCGTTGCCTCCGGTGGAGTCCTGTTGCATCCCAAAGTGGAAGTTCATCCATTACAAACCCGAAACTTCCTTGCCAGAACCGACAGTAACTATTACGACCTTGTGATACTACCCTTGCTTTCGGAATTTGGAGGTGGTGCCGGATTGCACTCCCTGCGCGAAGATTATGACCTCACCATTGAGGCATTCGTGCAAATGATACGAACATTGCGCCCCCAAGGGATGGTATCTGTAAGCACTTGGGTAGATCATCCTCCACGATATAGCCTTAAGCTTTTAGCCACTCTGGTGCAAGCCGCAAAAAAATCGGGCTTTGAACATCCCGCAAAACATATAGTAGCACTACGATCTTGGGGCACCATCACTTTTTTGCTGCAAAAAACTCCTTTCGCAGATTATCAATTAGAAAATTTAAGGAATTTCAGCCAAGAGCTTCTATTCGACCCATTTTTGATGCCAGAGCTTTTGCCTTTTGAAAGGGACGCATTTAATGCACTTTCCGATGCTACGCTTTTTCAAAAAGCTGATAGCATTATTATCAGTAGCGCATCAGCAATAAATGAGTATAGTTTCGATATCTCTCCTGCAACCGACAATCAACCATTTTTCTCCAATTTTGTAAATCTTGGCAAAATTCCCCGACTTCTCCATCAATTCGATTTGGGAAAACTTCCTTTCTTGGAGCTTGGCTTTTTTCTGCTGTTGGCCACCTTGGCGAAAAGTATCATCTTGGCAGTATTGCTTATTATCATTCCGCTATTTGTTTTAAAGAAAAGCCAAGCTAACAAGCGGCGAACATTATTGTATTTCAGTGCATTAGGCTTGGGTTATATGTTTGTGGAGATTATTCTTATACAAAAGTTCGTGCTGTATCTGGGACAACCCATGTATGCGGTGGTGGCTGTTGTAGGCACTATGATGCTGAGTAGCGGGTTTGGGAGTTTGTTTTCGCAGAAATTATTGCCCAATTGGGAAACTATGGGCAAAATTGGAGCAATAATTTTGGGGCTGCTTATAATCAAGTTGTTAATCCTTACGCCTTTGCTACAACACACCTTAGCCGCAAATTTTGCAACAAAGGTAGTTTTGAGTCTGATTGCCATTGGAGTGCCCGCATTTGTTATGGGGATGATGTTTCCGTTGGGGATTAGGTATTTGCATAAACACCACCCGGCACAAATTCCTTGGGCTTGGGGTATCAATGCGTGTATGTCGGTAGTAAGCACATCGGCTGCTACTTTGGTTTCGGTTGAAGCCGGTTTTCAAACCGTAATTCTCATTGCAATTCTCATCTATCTTATTGCAGCTATGGCATTCTATAGCCCGTTTAGTAAAAAAAGCACAAATCCTTAATGCAAGTTTACCTATATGGATTCATACATTACAAGTTTGCAGAATTCCTTGATAAAGGAGATTGTTAGACTCCAAGATAAATCAGCACAAAGAACATCATCGGGTACTTTTGTTGTTGAAGGGCGAAGAGAAGTATCCTTGGCTTTGGCCAATGGATTTGAACCATTGCATTTGTTGGTATGCCCTGAGATTTATGCACCCGAACCCCATTATCCTATTCCTTTGCAAAATCTACAGGGATTAGTGGTGCATCAGGTATCCATATCGGTTTACAACAAAATGGCATATCGCGGAAACGCTGAAGGCATTCTTATGGTAGCCAAATCAAAATGGCTAACGCTCCCTGAATTTGTACCCGAACACAATACCTTGATTGTGCTGTTGGAAGGAGTTGAGAAGCCGGGCAATTTGGGAGCTATACTTCGCACAACAGATGCATCGGGTGTTCATGCAATTTTGCTTTGCAACTCCAGAGTAGATGTTTTTAATCCTAATGTAATTCGTTCGAGCTTAGGCTGCGTCTTTAGCCAAAAAGTAATACCCTGCAACAACCAAGATGCCATGCGTTGGATAAAGCACCACAGATGTACACTCTATGCTGCTTCACCGGATACGGTGCATTTGTATAGCAATGCAGATTTACGGAAGCCATGCGTTGTTGCATTTGGTGCCGAAGATGTTGGTCTAAGTTCAGAATGGCTTCAAGCAGCAGATACTGTGATAAAAATCCCTATGTTGGGACAGATAGACTCGCTCAATGTAGGTGCTTCTGTTGCCATCATAGCATTCGAAGCCGTTAGACAAAGGCAGCAAGGTCTTATTCAATAGGATTTTCACTTCCGTGTTTTTCTGTTTTTTAATTCTTGGGTAATAAGCGACAACTCCCTGGAAGTTTGTCCCTCTACCGAAGTATTCTCCTCTGCACGCCTTATCAAGTAGGGAACAACCGTTTTCACCGGACCAAAAGGTACATACTTAGTAACTATAAATCCTTCGGCTGCAAGATTGTAACTTATGTGGTCGCTCATTCCCAACAATTGAGAAAACGAAATATGCTTGTTATCAGGCTTTATGCCCAGTTGCGATACCGTTTCTACAGCAAATAAGCAGCTATTTTCGTTGTGTGTGGCAATGCTAACGGAAACATCATTAATGTTTTGAAGGCAATATTTCACAGCTGCATCAAATGAAGCATCGGTAGCAACCTTATCGGGCAAAATGGGCGAAGGATACCCCATAAGCATGGCACGGTTTCGTTCTTTCTCCATATAAGCACCCCGTACAAGTTTCACAGCTACGAAAATGCCATGCGTTCTTGCCCGTGTGTGCAAATTCTTTAAATAGTCTAACCTATCCGTGCGATACATTTGCAGGGTGGTGAAGACTAAAGGAAATTCCTTGTTGTGCAGCATAATGCATTCTTCAGCAATAGTGTCAACTACTTCTTGTATCCACGATTCTTCGGCATCTATCATTACCGGCACACCACAATCCTTGGCAGCCATACAAATGCGGTGAAAACGGTCTTTTGCATTAGCAAACTCCGATTTTTCATCTTCCGAAAGTGTAGCACCTGACTGAACTTTTTCTAACAAGGCTACCCGAGCCACTCCCGAAGGCTTGAAAACTGCAAAAGGAATGTGCGCATGGTTTTGCGCTTTTCTAATAGTGGCAATCACCTGAATGGTGGCATTTTCAAACTCAGTTTCCGATTCTTTGCCTTCGGCAGCGTAATCGAGAATGGTTTTCACTCCGGATTGCCCCATAGTATTTATAACCTTATCGCAAGAGTGCATATCCTCGCCACCACAGAAATGCGCAAATACAGTGGGCTTCAATATCCAAGAAACCGGCAAACCAAGTTTGAGCGCAAATCTCAGTTTGACGCTAGAAACCTTCACCAGAATAGGAAAGGAAATAAACCGAAACAACCATTTTGCTCTAAGGAGCTGAAAATTTGTTTTATTGGCAAAAGCTAAGCAAGTATTTTGGAAAGATAGCATGATGGTTTTTTGAATGCAGTAAATGTAATTATTTATAAAATTTTGGCAGCAACAGATTTTACGAATTTTCTGTTGGGCGGCAGGGCATAAGATGATTAGCGAAAAAACCAACCCCTTTGGGGTTGAAGGTTTGTAGAAAACGAACCATAACAATGGTGTGTGCGACCCCGTCGGGGTCGAAGATTGGGAAGAGCGATTTGCTGCTACAAACCTTTGACCCTTTAAGGGTCGAAAAAATATATTTAGTGGAATTTGCAATTCCGACAAATATAAGCTCTATACCACCCCTACGGGGTTTGTAGCGTTGTTGTTGGATAATTTACTACGAACATCTCACCCCTACGGGGTTGCAAAATCATTTTGTAACCCCGACCTTTAGGTCGGGGAAGAATGAAAAAAGACAAACGGGCTTTAACCCTGCCAAAATTTGGCGGAATTTCAAATTCCGCACAGGCAAGGTTGTTGGTGGCTATTTTCCTACGAACATCTCACCCCTACGGGGTTTAAAAAATCATGTAGTAACCCCGACCTTTAGGTCGGGGGATGAAATGAAATAATGACAAACGGGCTTTAGCCCTGACAATTCGGGCGGAATTTCATCTGCCGCCTAGTAATTGCGATTTCTTCCGGCATTGAAAAAATCTTGATAACAAGACCAGAGAGCGAAGCGAACGCCGTCTTGTC
>DMJL01000316.1 GCA_003451785.1 Bacteroidales bacterium | reverse complement strand
AAAGGATTCTGGCAGATTTTTGTTGCCGTTGGACTTACCATGTGGGTTGATGTAGCCCGGATTACCCGTGGACAAGTACTTAGCATTAGAGAAAAAGAATTTGTGCTTTCAGCAAAGGTGTTGGGAATACCTCATTTTCAAATCATTTACAGGCATATTCTTCCAAATATTTTGGGGCCCATTGTGGTAATTTCTGCGGCCAATTTTTCATCGGCCATTTTGATAGAGGCTGGGCTGAGCTTTCTGGGTATAGGCGTGCAACCGCCAATGCCTTCATGGGGAACTATGATTCGAGAGCATTACGGCTACATTGTACTTGGCAAAAGCTTTCTGGCTTTTTTACCTGGCTTAATGATTATGCTCATGGTGCTGGCATTCATGCTGGTGGGCAATGGGCTAAGGGATGCTTTTGATAAAACACAGAAAGCTTAGTGCATAAAAAGCAACTCAACCTCCAGAACAAACATTCGGTTTTTAGCCAAGTTGGAAAAGAAATACCCTTTCAGTGGCTTTTCTGAACATCTTCGTATATCTATCAAGCCCAAACCTGCACCACCTTGCAAGTTTTTATAATTATCTTTCAGAATTTCGTTGGCCAGAGTCTTAAACTCAAAATCGTGATAATTACCCAACTCTGCTAATCTCAATTTGAGAAGCTCTTCAGTATAAGTATCAATGGTATTGCAAGAAGTGATTCTGTAGTAACCTTCTATGCGAAAAACTGCAATGAAGCCTTTGCCAACACCTGCGGGATTCTTGTAATAACTATGGTGAAGAATATTTTGAGCCATTTCTACAAAAATTCTAAAGACTTTCTTAGCAATCTTTTGCCCGTCTATTAGCTCTATTTCAGCGTAAGCATTGGCAACCAGGTCTTCAATAATTTTTTGGGTGAATGTGCCACAAAACTGCAGAACAGGCTTTTGCTGCGCCAAGAAAGCAAACTCTTTTAAAAAAGCAAATTGGCTCATCTGGATTTATTCTGCAATTAATTTAGACAAATATATATTAAATTTATTTGCAATGGCAAATATAATCGCACAACCTACAATAATCCAAACATTATAAACAAATAATCGCGTTTTGTTGATAAAAAACAAAACCGCAATTAGAATTCACCTAAAATGCAATGGGGATAATTGGCTCAACAGGCCTAAGGGAATGATAATCAGCTATACCTTGTTTTGCAGCAGTGGCACAAACCGAAAAGTCCCAAACTCTTCTACCTGATAGTCTTCTAGAGCTTTTTTGGTAATCCGCTTCATGATTTGAGTTGCACCCACACCCACCGGAATTACCAATTTACCTCCAATCTTGAGTTGTTGGAGCAACGCATCGGGAATTTGGGTTGCACCTGCAGTAACCAAAATCCTATCGAAAGGTGCGTGGGTGCTCAAACCTTTGTACCCATCGCCATAAAAAACCCTTGAATGGAAGTTTAGGTGTGCTATCAATTCTTTGGCTTTTAGGTACAACGAATGATGCCTTTCTATGCTATACACCCGAGCACCTATAAAAGCAAGTACGCAAGCCTGATATCCACTACCAGTGCCTACTTCCAGCACTTTGCAACCCTTCTCTACTTGAAGCAATTCGGTTTGAAAAGCCACAGTATAGGGCTGACTGATGGTTTGACCGGAACCTATGGGAAAAGGCTTGTCTTGATAGGCAAACTCAACAAAGGATGAGTCCATAAAAAAATGCCTGGGAATACTTTCGATAGCCGAGAGTATTCTTGGGTCGCTAATGCCCTTGGAGCGAACCTCTTCAACTAATTTTCTACGCAAACCCTTATGACGGTAATCATCAATCATCGTAAACACAAACTAATAGTGATGTTTTGCGAAGTTAGTCGTAAAAGCACAGCTTATCTAAAAATAGGCGCAACTTTTGAAAAAATTATGGCAGCCGGTTTTGTGGAGGATTATTACAATTGCCATTAAACGGAAGCACAACCTTTTATTCAAAAACGGCACTTTTTCTTTTGGCATTACAAGTTTGTTTTAATGCAAATGCTTTTATAACAAAACAAAGGTTTTCCATGTCAACAATGCTAATGTATTGCGATTTATTGGTCTATTAGTAATTCCATTTTTCAGCATTAGCATAATGTCAAAACCAGATAGCAAAAACCTGCCATTGGCAGCTATGGGTAAATTAAAAAACCTATTTTTGCAAAACTTATAAGATCTATCCGAATTATTAAAATCAAACTATTGTGAATATTAGAAAAATTGGAGTTTTGGGTGCCGGTCATCTTGGTAAAATACACATAAAGTGCATTCTTGAATCAGATTGTTTTGATCTATTGGGATTTTACGATCCTAACGAAACCATTTCCAAAGAAGTTGAGTCGCTGTACAAAATCAAAAGATTTGAATCGGCCGATGCATTGATAGATGCCTGCCAAATGGTAGATATTGTTACTCCTACAATCTCGCATTATGAGAGTGCAGCCAAAGCTCTTAGGAAGTCAAAGCATGTTTTCATAGAAAAACCTTTAACTACAACTTTGCAAGAAGCCCGCAGCCTGATAGAATTGGCACGGGAAGCCAATGTGAAGGTGCAAGTGGGTCATGTTGAACGCTTCAATCCAGCATTCATGGCGGCATACAAGCAACTAAACAACCCCATGTTTATAGAAACCCACAGATTAGCTCTGTACAATCCAAGGGGCACTGATGTGCCAGTAATACTCGATTTGATGATACACGATTTGGATATAATACTGCATGTGGTAAAATCACCTATCAAAAAGATTTCGGCAAGTGGAGTATCGGTGGTATCCGACACCCCCGATATTGCCAATGTGCGCATTGAGTTTAATAACGGTTGTGTGGCCAATCTTACAGCAAGCAGAATCTCAATGAAAAACATGCGCAAATCACGATTTTTTCAAAAAAACGGATACATCTCTGTAGATTTCCTTACTAAGCAAACAGAAATAGTAACCATGGACAATGTGGTGGATTCTGAGAATCCCTTCGCCATGATTATTGACTTAGGTGGCGATAAAGGCAAAAAGCAAGTGATAGTAAATAAACCGGAAATACAACCCATAAACGCCATAAAAACGGAGTTGGAAACCTTTCATCAATCCATTGCCAACAATACCGAGCCCATTGTAACTATCGAAGACGGGTACAGCAGCTTAGATCTTGCCTATCAAATTATGGAAAAGATAGAGACAAATACGAAAATCTATGGTTGATCTGAGATGAGCAAAGAGATTCAGAAATTCTATCAGTTTTCTTATATTTTCTTGGATATAGCAGCGGCTTTGCTTGCCCCATTGGTTTTGCTATACCTTGGGATAGACAATATCTTTCCGCAAATTTATAGGGATATAGGCATTTTAGACACCATGAATAACTCATATAAGGTAGGGTTCATGGTGTTTCAATCCATTTTTTGGATTGCATTGTACCTTTTTGCTGGAACATACAAGAACATTGTTAGAACATCTAGGCTTACACTTATCGGAAAAACAATTGCAACTACTTTTGTTGGTATTTCAGTAATTTCTGTTGTTTTGTTTTTAAATTTTATCTATATTTACAATTATTTAGGTGCGCACATCGGGTTAATGGTGTATTTCGCAATTCACTGTGTTTCAACCTGTATGTTGCGCCTTTATCTATCCACACATATCATAAGAAAACTTAATATGCGCCAGTTTGGGTTTCGCACTTTGCTGGTAGGCAATAGGCAATCGGCAATAGATGTTTTTAAAGATATCCAACGGCAGAAAAAATCTGCTGGCAACCACTGTGTGGGTTATTCTACCATCGATGCACATGACGGTACTCTTGCGACCATGGGTCTTACTTGTATGGGCTCGTATAGTGAAATTCCCAAAATCTTGAAAAAACATGAGATTGAGGAAGCCATCATTGCCATAGAACCAAATGAGAACCAACATCTGCCTAATTTATTGGCTATGCTATCAGAAAATGGGACTATCATAAAGGCAATACCCGAGCTACAGGATATTCTGTTTGGTAAGGTAAAACTAAGTTCCATTCTGGGCACTCCATTGGTATTGGTGCAACCAGCAAGTCGCCCCTACTGGGAACAACTTCTAAAAAGGTTTGGCGATGTAGTTGTGTCAGCAACCGGAATGATAGTATTGGCACCCTTTATGTTGATTTTGGCGCTGCTTATAAAATCTACATCCAAAGGTCCTGTGCTTTTTAAGCAAGAGCGCATTGGCAAAAATGGCAAGCCATTTATAATGCACAAGTTCAGATCTATGTATCAGGATGCTGAGAAAAACGGGCCCCAACTCACCTATGAAAACGATCCCCGTATAACGCCCTTAGGGAGATTTATGCGCAAGGTGCGTATGGATGAAATCCCCCAGCTTTATAACATACTCATTGGAAATATGTCGCTGGTAGGACCACGCCCCGAGAGGCAGTTTTTTATAGATCAGATTATGGAAAAGGCTCCACAATACAAATTGATCTTAAAAATCAAACCCGGGCTAACCGGCTGGGGCCAAGTGAAGCAGGGCTACACCGAAAATATTGACCAAATGCTTTCGCGGCTTAAATTTGACCTACTGTACCTGAGCAATATGTCGCTGGTAATAGATATAAAAATTCTGCTACACACCTTTTTAATCATCTTGCAGGGAAGAGGGAAATAGCTCACAAAATACCTGCTTCGATAAGCAACACAATTTCTTCTATTTGCCTATCCTGCCCGTTGGGGTCGTAACGCACCCTAAGATTAAAGCCAAAAAGGCGACCAAATGATTGCCAAAAAACTGCGGATACGGCTCCGCGAAACTCTCTAACTACATCAAAAGAAGAGTGTTGGGTTTCGCGATCAATCAATCGAATGAGTATAGCACCCTGTGCAGCGGTGAGCCTCACCAAGTCGTCTTCAAATTCGTTTCTCAGGTCGCGCTCTACTTGCCGCATGAGTCGGCGGCGTGCGGCTTCGTTGGGCAAAGTGTCTAAGACTTGGGTATAATGGGCAAACTTTTGACCAGCCAATCTGGCAAAGGGATAAACTCTCCTAACATTGTGTACCAATCGCCTATGGCGGTTTTCCTCCGCACGACTGGCAAATTCTCGAGGGGAAAATATTACAACCGGATTTAGCTCAATGTAGGGGATGGTATCGCCATCTACAACAATTGCACGCGCGATAAAGGCACTGGGCTGCTGTGCCGGCTCAGCGCCCTGCCCTCCAAAAATGGAAGAGAAGAACAAAAGAAAAAACCACCAAAATAGCTTAGGCTTGCTCATAGCACAAAATTAATAGCTATACAATCAAAAAAAAAGCGTTTGCCGTTAAACAAACGCTAAATTTTCATAAAAATTTTCGTGCTAATATCTCCAGCTAAGCAACTTTGAGCTTACGCATTTGGGTTTTGGATATTTTATTTTCTGCATACTCAAGAGTAATCTCAAAGGTATCTGCTTTTTTAGCCGAGGTCGGAACCTCAAACATGGCATCTAACATTATCATCTCACAAATTGATCGCAGCCCTCTAGCACCCAATTTAAACTCTATTGCTCTATCCACAATAAAATCAAAAACCTTCTCGTCGATCTTAAGCTCAATATTATCCATCTCAAACAATCTAACATATTGTTTGATAATGGCATTTTTGGGATCGGTAAGTATAGAACGAAGTACTTTGCGGTTTAGGGGGTCGAGATAAGTAAGCACCGGTAAGCGACCAACAAGCTCCGGTATTAGACCATAGCTTTTCAAGTCTTGTGGAGCAATGTATTGCAGCAAATTATCTCGGTCTATTTCATCACCGGTTCTGAGTCCATAGCCTATAGCATTTGCCCTTAC
>DMJL01000060.1 GCA_003451785.1 Bacteroidales bacterium | reverse complement strand
CGATTTTCGGTGCCGTATGCAAGGCTCGAATTTCCAAAAGTGCCTATTCTGCGGTTTTCCCTTAGTTCAAGGTTTATGGTTCGCTCCCGTTCACCATCGTCAATGCCTGTAAACTGGGCTTGCTCCGAGCGACGGTCGAATACCTGCACTCGTTCTATTGCGTCGGCGGGTAGGTTTTGGGTAGCCATGCGGGGGTCGCGCCCAAAAAATTCTCTACCATTTACCAGTACTCTGGAAACCGTTTCACCTTGTGCCACAACATTGCCATCCGATTGCACTTCCATTCCGGGCATGCGCCTCAAAACATCTTCCACAACTTCGTTGGGACGGGGGTTAAATGCCAGCGCATCGTACTCAATGGTGTCGCCACGAAGGCGCATGTGAACGCGCTCTTGGGCTACTACTACTTCGCCGAGAAGGGTTCTTTCAGTCTCCAACTTTAGCACGCCCATATCCAATGCTGCGCCTTCGGGGGGAGCAACAGAAAGGTAACGAGTAACAAATCCAATATAGGTAATCCGCATTAGGTAATTGCGGCGCTGAAGGTTTTGCACTTCAAAATTTCCTGTGGGAGTTGTAATTCCAAACCCCAACATGGTGGAGTCGTTGGGGTGCAACAACAAAAGGGTTGCTCCCGGAAGTCCTGTATTCTGATCGTCGGAAATAGTTCCTCTGATTGTGAAAGTCTGTGCCTGTGCCACAAGGGCAGAAAGCGTAAGAAATCCGGCAAAAAACAAAATTTTCATCATTTTCTTTTTAAAAAATTAAAAGCCAAATCCGCGAAGCATAGCTCCAGCTCCGGGTGCATTTTGATTCATTCTTTGTCGTTGGCCTTCCAAAAATGCATTAAACTGTGCTCTCGACATTACCTCTGCCCTATTGGGCTTTCTGATGGAAAGCTCCTCGGGAGTTACTTCCCGTTGCTCAATTCCACGAGCTACCCAAACCCTCTCGCCATTGTTGATATCCACGGCCAAAACAGTACCCGGCAGGGTTACGAATCGGTCAGGGCCTTGAAATGGAGGCAATTGGGGAGTGAACCAAGCCGTAACTTCCATATTGTTTACAGTATCTTTATACCATGCCATCATAGCTGTGTAGCCTGCTATTTGCATAGTTTCACGACCAAAACGCCATGGCTCAATTCCCAAAGTATCCACTATAAGAATGTTGCGTCCCATGAAATCGAGCGATACCGTTCGCACGCGCGAATTGCGGTCTATATGCGTTTCGTTGCGCGGCATACGCATCGCCATTCGAATATTTCCACCGCCAGCAGTTATGTCTTGGGTTGGTTCTTCGCCGGGTTTGTATGTTGTAGCTTCGGGGCTAAAGAACAACTGAAAGTTGTCGGTTCTATACTGGGGCATCATATTGCGCAAATCCTGCCTTTCGGCTGGAATGTTTCTATGAATATCGGTGCGCAATTCGTACTTTATCACACCTTGCACTATCTGGGCGTATCCATTTGTACCCAATAGCACTACCCAAAATGCCAAAGTAAGCATTGCGGCCTTTAGACCCCAATTGCAAAATTTGACAGTTTGCTGTGTATGTGCTTCGATCGGTTGAATGCAATGGGTTGAAGAATTATTTTTTGTTTCAGCACAAACCTTCTCTTTAATAGCTGAAACGCCGAGAACCGGAAAATTATGGTTTTCCCAAGTCTTAGCAACCTCCTGTGTTGTTACTTCAGAGCGCATCCTTTGTATTAAGTTCATAAAAAGTGTAAGTTTTCGTTCATAATGAAAAACATGGCATTTAGCAATACTGCACCACAAAGCTACGGGTGATAAATACTACACAAGGTTAATCGAAGCCTAAACAAGGTTAATAAAAGGTTAAAGTGCCTCAACCCGTGATTATAATGCTGTAATTTTGACACACATACTGAGTGTTGCAATTCGCAAATGCACTCAGTTTGGACAACTTTTTTTAAAAAAAGTTTTATGAGAAGAAAAAAAAACCACAACAGCAAAGCCCGAAACAAGCATTTGGTTGCGCTCATGGCTTTTAGTTTGGGACTTTTGGTATTACTACAGTTAGCTTGGTTGCGGGCTGAGTATCGGAGTGCTATGGGTTCGTTTCGCAGGGAAACTAACATGGTTTTTCGGAATACAATTATGCAAATTGCCGATTCCCTCTTTATGACCCACTTGGCAACTTCCACACAAGCCGATAGTCTTTTGCATTCGCATACGGGCTATGGTGTGCATATAGAAGCCATGGAAAGGCGCCCTATTCAATTCGATATCCATTCGAGCAATGCAATAGACACTATCATTAAGAATTATGAGATCCAGCGAATTCAAATAAGCGGTGGCGACTCAGGGCGCAAAAGCATACGGCAGAGCGTAAACCCTTACGACACCATTACACCCAACCCAAGAAGGGGAATTTCATCAAGACACTTTAGGTTCTTTTCAGGAATAACCGGACAGCCAATAAATCCTGACAGCCTTGCTGCTGCCTACAGGAATGCGCTACACTATCGCATGCAAACCCTTCCTTTCGAGATAATTCAAAAGGAAGTAAATTGGATGGCCGTAGATTGGGAAAGGGTATCGAGGCAGCGCAACGATAGCCTGCCTTTCGCAACTGGGTTTTACCCATTAGGACCCACGAGGTTGTATGCAGCTAATTTTGAGAATGTAAGGGGATTTCTTCTGCTCGGCATCATGCCCCAAGCGGGTTTTTCCATTTTCACAACCGGGTTGATTATAATTCTGTTTGTGTTAATGATGCGCAACATCAAGGCACAACAAAAGCTGATCGAACAGAAAAACGATTTTATTGGGAATATGACCCACGAACTGAAAACTCCGGTTGCTACGGTGGGCGTTGCATTAGAAGCCATGAAGCATTTCGATGTATTAAAGAACAAAGAGAAAGCCGAGCAATACATTGATATGGCACTGCACGAGTTGGATCGCCTGAGTTTAATGACCGATAAGATTTTAAAAAC
>DMJL01000201.1 GCA_003451785.1 Bacteroidales bacterium | reverse complement strand
GCCATTACATCCAGACCTGCTTTTTGGTGACACCCGCGCAAAGCTTCCTGAGATACAGGTATAAATTTGCTCTTATCTGACGTGGTTCCACTGGATTTGGCAAACCAATGAATGTGAGAATGCCACAGCAAATTTTGCTCGCCGGCCAGCATTCTATCAATCCAAGGTCTAATCTGGTCGTAGTCCTGTACCGGAACACGCTCCTTGAAATCGTTTTTATGACCCATGGAATGGTAATGGTGCAATTTGCCCCATTCTGTGTTCTTGGCGGAGTTTATAAGGGTGCCCAAAACCTGGTTTTGTGTTTCTACAGGATTGTGCATAAATCGCTCAATCTGTGTATATCTGTGCTTTAGGAATCCTACAAAACCTTTATTTAGAATTGAAAACATGAATAGGCAGGTGTATTAATTTTTTTTGCAAAAGTAGCCATAATCTAAAGGATTATTAACATCCCATATACGATTTAAGAAATTTTGGATTATCCCTAATCCCTACGGTGTAAAGCATTAAATACTAAAGTAAGGCTAAAACTTTAAGGTACATTTCTTCGTAGGATAATCCATTTTGGCACCGCAATTTTGCATTTAGAAAACTCCCCACAAACGCTGTGATGAAGTTACTCAAAGAAAAGTGGTACAACTGAAACTTTTGAATTTTTAAAAAATCTCTCCCATCAAGAAGATATTTTTTAAAAATTCCTTCTTACATCCTTTCGGGCACATCTATTCCCAGAAGCGACATTGCATTCTTTACAACCGTACTCACCATTTCTGAAAGTTTCACGCGAAAATGGCTGATTTGGGGGTCAGGCTCGTTGAGCACGCTATGCTCATGGTAAAACTGATTGTACTCCTTGCAAAGGTCGTATGCATAGTTGGCAATTTGTGCTGGGCTATGGGCATTGGCAGCATCCAATACTACTCCCGGAAAGTCGAAAATAGTACGGAGCAAATTGCGCTCGAGCAAATTGAGTTTTTCCGGTGCAAGTTGCACCTTAGCTTGTAGGGGCTTGCCACTCTGCGCCATACGCAAGATTGAACTTATACGCGCGTAGGTGTATTGTATAAACGGACCAGTATTGCCATTGAAATCTATGGATTCGGATGGGTTGAACAACATGTTTTTCTTGGGATCAACCTTCAGAATAAAGTATTTCAATGCCCCCATCCCCAATATGTTGTATAGCTGAGCCTTTTCCTCTTCGGAAAAATCCTGAACTTTGCCCAACTCCTCGGTTGTACGCCTTGCTGTGTCAACCATTTCTTCGAAAAGGTCGTCGGCATCTACCACTGTCCCCTCCCGCGATTTCATCTTACCTTCGGGTAGCTCTACCATGCCATAGCTGAGATGATACACTGCATCGGCATAGGGCTTTCTCAATTTCTGTAATACTTTTTGCAGTACTTCGAAATGGTAGTTTTGCTCATTGCCCACCACATAAATCATTTCACCCGGATAAAAATCATCGAAACGAAGTTGTGCCGTTCCTAAGTCTTGCGTGATATATACCGATGTGCCATCAGAACGCAAAAGGAGCTTCTCGTCTAATGGATCGTTGTTGAGCGTAACCCAAACAGAATTATCGGATCGTTTCTCGAATACACCCTTTTTTAGCCCTTCCATGACCAACTCCTTGCCCAGCAAGTAGGTTTCCGACTCATAGTAGGTTTTATCAAACTCCACTCCGAGTTTACGGTAGGTCTGGTTGAACCCTTCATATACCCAACCATTCATAGCACACCATATTGCTAAGGTTTGGGCGTCTCCATCCTCCCACTTTCGCAACAACTCTTGCGCTTCCTTCATCAAGGGTGCATCTTTCCTTGCTATTTCTTCATCGGTATAGCCAGCAAGCATCAGTTCGCCGACTTGGATTTTAAGCTCAGTTTCAAACTTCACATAATATTCGCCTACCAGTTTGTCGCCTTTCATTCCTGTTGTGTAGGGCGTTCTCCCCTTTCCATATTTTATCCAAGCAAGCATGGATTTGCAAATATGAATACCCCTATCGTTCACCAGATTCACTTTATACACTCTTCTGCCGGAAGCTTCTAAGATTTTGGCTACCGAATATCCCAAAAGGTTGTTGCGAACATGCCCCAGATGCAAGGGTTTGTTGGTGTTGGGCGACGAATATTCTACCACCACTGGTGCCCCTTCGCCCTTTGGACGAAAACCAAATCTTGCATTGCCACTATTGCGCGCAAGGTAGTCTATCCAAAAATTAGGGTGTAGACTTAAATTCAAAAAACCTTTGATAACATTATAGGATTGCAACTCATCTACCCTCTCTATAAGGGCATCGCCAATAAGTTTTGCAGTAGCCTCGGGCGAAACCTTTGTTATCTTCACAAAAGGAAACACTACCAAAGTAAAATCGCCCGAAAACTCCTTGCGAGTCTTCTGCAAAGTCAATGCCTGAAGAGGAGCATCCTCTCCGTATTGTTCAAAAACAAAATCGGATACCGCCTCTAATATTACTTGTGTAATCGACATAAAATTAGAATAATTGAAGATGCAAAATTAGCGCAAAAAACCATTTGGGGAAGGCGTTTAAATTATCCAAGCACTACTTGCTATGGTCATTAGCATAGCAAAGGGCATTTCTAACTAAAAATATCCAAATACTGCTAAAAAAAAAGTAGTTGCAGCAGCTGTTTAGCAAATCTATTGGGAGTTTTTTGTGGCTTTCATTGGCACTTTAAGGCAGAGCTGCATCAAAAAATGGTTTATTGTGAATGATTGTATAATCGTTTAAAAATGAATTGCAAAAGGCAAAACAAAAAAAGAGACTCCGGCCGAAGCCGAAATCTCTTTCTTACGAGTTGGGAGTTCTATTATCGTACCGGCTCACCTGGTTTGCGCCAGCGCACATCGTAGAAACCCGGGCGCGATTCTACTGCACGACGCTTGAAGTCTTGGGGATAGCCGATGCCCACGGGCCAGTCTTTTACCGATTCT
The DNA here is from genome assembly GCA_003451785.1 of Bacteroidales bacterium. Classification (GTDB taxonomy): domain Bacteria; phylum Bacteroidota; class Bacteroidia; order Bacteroidales; family UBA7960; genus UBA7960. The sequence goes on along the minus strand of DMJL01000201.1, from coordinate 3,001 downwards.
GTTCCTCTGATAAATCCGTCATTATACCTTACGAACAGGTGAAAGGCAAGTTGCCGCCACCTATCAACTACGCTCTCTGCAAAATTTACACTAAAATCTGTAAGGTATTCGTGGAGGAACTGTGGTGAATGCTCGTGCAGTACTAAAGCAGCCTTGTCAACTGCTTGCACCATAGTTTGGGCACGGCTTTCTAACTCAGTTTGCACTTCTTGAATATCGCCAATCATAATGTTGAATAGCGGGTAAGCATGGTTGGCAACTTTATTGAAAACCCAGTATGCCGAATTCCAATCGAATGTTATTGGGCATGCTACACTCAAGGATTGCGGGCTGCGTGTCATGCCAACATAAAGGGGCATAAACACATTGGTATAAGTGTCGTCAAGACCATACCAAACGATGCCGCCAATGGCATCAGGCATCCAGTTTCGGGATTGGGTTATAAAGGAATATGCAGTTTGCGGCTGGGATATAGCTCTTGCCCAAGAATAATCCATGGTGTCGCCTTCGATATTGAACCCTAACGGCCTGAAGCGGTATGGGCTTCCAAACGGACCTGCTGCATACCCTTCGCGAGTGAAGTAGGGTGTTCCGTGAAAATGATCGCGCACCAATGCCTTCATATCTCCCACGGTAAGGGGCTTGTCGGGTCTTATAAACAATGGGTAAGGCTCAGCTCCTTCTACGCCACGCCAGTATTTGTCAGAAAAGTATTGCGAAGGTGCAGCCCTCCTGTAGATACTCCAAACCCTGCCTTCGCACAACAATAAAGACCTGGGCGTAATGGGGTTATACGCTTCTCTAAAACTAAACTGGTTGCGGCTACCCCTAAACCAGCCTCTTTCTCGTGCAAAATCAACAACATCGGCCGACCACATCCAATTCTGACGGTCGTTCCAATCAATGTATCTTATACGCCCCTGATTGGCGTGAGCAGCTATGTAGCCTTCTGGCACACGGGCGGCAACCCATACAGCACCCTTTTCAAACTGACCTTTTCCGATAAAATCCATAATCCACACCTCGTTCTCGTCGGCAAAGAAGAAAGTCTCTCCTGTGTCGCGGTAGCCATACTTTTGTGCAAGAGCATCAAAAATACGAATCGCCTCACGGGCGGTACGAGCGCGCTGCAAGGTAATAATCATAAGATTGCCATAATCAAACACTCCTGTGCCACCATGCAACTCTGTGCGGCCACCAAAGGTGGTTTCGCCAATCACTACTTGGTGTTCGTTCATATTGCCAACTACCTTATAGGTTTTGGGTACTTGCAATATTTTGCCTAAGAATGCACCATCGCGAAATCCGAAAATGCTTAGTGAATCTCCGGGTTGGTATGTGCCTCCCGGATAAAAGTATAAAGGCGACGCAAAGCCGGCTACATCGTAAGTATAGCTGGTCATTACACTACCATCGGCTGTTGCCCCACGGGAAGCTAATACCGAAGTACATGAACGGGTTGGCTGGGGAAGACCAACCAATAGCCCAACAATTAAAAATAGACCCAATAAATTTCTCATAGTTGAAAAAATAGTATGGTTTGTTTAATAGAAATTTTGCACAAAAATAAAAGATTAGGCAAATGAATGTAATACAATCTTAAAGTCATAGTAGGTGGGAATTGCAAAAAAACCGATTTTTTTATTAACACAATGCATAAATCCTGATAAAACAATCAATTGTGGTGGTGAAAAAAAATTTTGCATACTTCACATTGTCAAATTTTTAAACCTTATTTTTGCGAATGACAATATGTAAATGTAATGGCTAAAGTATTCATCAAAAAGATTTTTTATGTATAAGAAAAAGAAAAATGTAATTATCATTGGAGCAGCTGGAAGGGACTTCCACAACTTCAACACCTACTACCGCAACAATGCAAATTACAGCGTTGTAGCTTTTACTGCCGCCCAAATACCGGATATTGAAGGCCGTAAGTATCCATCGGCACTTGCCGGCGAATTGTATCCGGATGGAATTCCTATCTACTCTCAAGACGATTTGCCACGGTTGATAAAAGAGATGGATGTGGATGTATGTGTTTTCTCATACAGCGATGTTTCTTACAATGAGGTGATGGGTTTAGCTGCGATAGTTAACGCTACTGGAGCAGATTTTATGCTTATCGGCCCTAAAGAAACCATGCTCAAAAGCTCCAAGCCGGTGATTGCAGTTGGAGCAGTTCGCACGGGCTGTGGAAAAAGTCAGACTTCGCGCCGTATCATAGAGATTTTGATGGAGCAAGGCTTAAAAGTAGTTGCTGTGCGCCATCCTATGCCCTATGGCGACCTTGTAGCACAAAAAGTTCAACGCTTTGCAGCAGTAGAGGATTTGGCAAAGCACAATTGCACTATTGAGGAGATGGAGGAGTATGAGCCGCATGTGGTAAGAGGAAATGTGATTTATGCAGGCGTGGATTATGAAGCCATATTGAAAGAAGCCGAAAAAGAAGCTGATGTGATTCTATGGGATGGCGGAAACAACGACTTCCCATTCTTCAAACCCGACCTGATGATAACCGTGGTTGACCCCCACAGACCAGGGCACGAACTTTCGTATTACCCCGGTGAGACTACGCTTCGCCTTGCCGATGTAGTGGTGATTAACAAGATGGACAGCGCAGGCCCAGAAGGAATTCAAGCAGTGCGCGAGAATATCATGAAGGTGAATCCCACAGCAGTGGTCATTGACGGTGCTTCGCCTTTGGTGGTGGACAAACCCGGACTTATAAAAGGAAGACGAGTGCTGGTGGTGGAAGACGGGCCTACACTTACCCACGGCCACATGAAAATTGGCGCAGGCACGGTTGCAGCTCAAAAATATGGTGCTGCCGAATTGGTTGACCCAAGACCTTTTGTGGTTGGTCGTCTTGCCGAAACCTTTGCCATATATCCTAATATTGGCACACTACTGCCAGCCATGGGATACGGTAAACAGCAGATTGCCGACTTGGAAGCCACCATCTACAAAACAGAATGCGATGCCGTGGTAATCGCTACAC
>DMJL01000254.1:6773-7105 GCA_003451785.1 Bacteroidales bacterium | reverse complement strand
AAAACCCTAAAAATAGCCGAAAATTTAGAAAAAATTCTGGCAATTGAACTTCTAAACGCAGCCCAAGCACTTTCTTTTAGAGAAACAAAACTCCTTTCGCCCATCATCACCGCAGTGTATGAACCTTTCAGAAAGGTCGTCCCTTGCATTGATAATGACACCGAACTTTATATACTCATGGAGAATGCAAGGCTTTTTGTGGTAGAGAATGATCCAAGGTCATTTGCTGAAAAACCTGTTTAAAAAAACTTATATATTATTTGCTTTTTGCTGTTAGATGTAGTATTTTTATGACTTAATCTAAAAATACAAATATGATAGCACAATCTTTT
>DMJL01000254.1:5648-6475 GCA_003451785.1 Bacteroidales bacterium | reverse complement strand
CAAATATGATAGCACAATCTTTTCAGGTTACTTCAGTTAACACCGAAAGGCCGTTGCAATTCAGTGTGTTATGTGTTCTGACATTCTTATTTGGCGGCTACACTCTTTTGTTCTCCATTATATCTCTCTTTACTTACCCACAGGCACAGGAGCTAACAGGATTTTTGCGGGCTGAGGTTTTTCCGCCCTATCTTGCTAATGATGGTGTTGCTATCATCAGCACAATTGTTTTTATTTTAGCGGCAATATCTTTTGCGGGAATAATTGGTATGTGGCACCGCCACAAATTCGGGTTTTGGCTTTTCAGTATTAGTATGATTTTGATACTGACTTTACCTTTTGTAGTATTCAATGTTCCGGTAAGATGGATAATTACAAATCTGTTCCCATTCTTCGTAATCGCAGTATTGCTGATTGTTTTGCTGGGTTATAACCTCAAAAATATGAGGTAATTTTTTATTTGGGAATCAGTAAGTTCTACCGGCGGGCTGCTCTACCTGCCTCCAGAGTTGCTCCTCTTTTTCGAGTTGGCGGCGGTGTTTCCGGCTCAATGCCCGTTTTTCCAGTTTGTATAGGTCAGGCTGTCCTGCATTCACCCATGCTGTGTACCAGAAATCTCCAACCGATTTTACGGCAAGTTGCATATGGGTTTCCACCATATTATTCATACCCGAATGAAATGCATTTGAAAAGTCACGAGAAAAATAGCGCATCAGAGCCTGCCCCCGCATCTCGTGAACAAACATTCTGTCGGGCGAAAAGACAGTTAAAAGGCTATCCCAAACCTGATAAATTACCGCTACCTGGTTATGACTTTTTTCTACCAG
>DMJL01000254.1:0-5290 GCA_003451785.1 Bacteroidales bacterium | reverse complement strand
AAAAAACTTGCCTGACCAACAAAATAATCAAACTCCGTACCTAGCAACTCAGGTATCCTGGTTTCCCACAGAGCGTGTATTCCTCTTTCGGAAGGGATGCGACCATTGTAGTGTTTGGTAGTGTGTAGTGGTGTACAAGCGTCTGAAATGTAGTGGCCTATGTGGGCAGACAACGAAAGAATACGGTCCAGATCCTGATCAACAAACGCCTGTGTAAGGCGACTCATCATCAGATTGATATGCCAGGGTAACACTCCGAACTTATTCAGAGTATCCTCAGAAAACTTTGCTATCGCCTGATCCCATCGTCTGGGAATAGAGTCGAATGGGATTTGTCCAAAGTATTCCACATCAATATAATGCCTTGGAGCCTCACCCGGTATTGCATGTGCGCGACGGTCAGGATCAATGGCTCTCTCCGAAAGGTACTCTATATGCTTTTTATAAAATCCAATCATTTCGGGGGGCAGTGTGAATACTGCCTTTCGGTTGATAACGCGGTGGGCGGTGAAACCAAATCCAGAAACGGATGACGGAAGCATGAGCAAAAAGACCATCGCGAATAAAATGGCTGCTGATATTTTTTTATGCCTCAGATTTCTTCCCGAAGGGTTGTACATGACTTTAAATTTTATTAAAACATCAATCTATTTTAGCTTTGCTTCTCAGCATCAACCAGTTCTATGCCCGACAATACGGGAACAACATTGGAAAAATTCTGCGTTAGGGAAAATTCCAGAATATCATCAAGGCCCATTTTGCGCAGCCGATGCCGATGCGCAGCCTTCTGAATATATGCATTCAGGTCATTTTGGGCGATCTGCCAAAGGTCAATGCTGGCTATAACAGAATCGCACATGGTATGAAAATCCCCGTTACAACGCGTAATTAAATTTTGGGCCAAGGCTCCGGCAAATAAAGTGTCCTCAAGACTAAACCGGTTTTTCCAGCCTGCGCAAAAGATTACAACAGGCTTACTTTGCAGTGTTACGAAGCGGGTTACGGCATCAAGATTTAAAAATGAGCCTATTGCAACGACATTTCCTGTACTGCTCGCCGCCCTTATCGCTTGTGTGCCATTGGTGGTATTTAACACAACAGTTTTTCCTGCAAGGTCGGGATTCAGAAATTGGAAAGGGGAGTTGCCCAGATCTGCACAATCTAATTTTTGCCCATCGCGCTCACCGGCAATAATAAAACCCTTTTTTTTGTAATCCTCGCTTTCCGAAATGTCAGCAACTGGAATTATGCTGCGCACACCACTATGCAAGGCTGCACAAATAGCCGTGGTAGCCCTGAAAATATCCACGATAACCACTACCGAATCTTCTTTGGCAAATAAATGCCATGAAAGTGGCGAAAAACAAACACTGATGCTGTATTTCCCGTTTTCGTTATACATCACAATTTGATTTATAGCGATTTGAATAATTTTGCATCCGCTTACTTTGTATTATGGTTGTTTGTAAAAGGGTAACTTAACGATTTCCGCCTCTAGTGATTTGCCCCTGATGTCAACATAGATGGTGCTGCCAATGGAGGCAAATTCTGTCTTTACATATCCCATACCTATTGCCTCTTTGAGCATTGGCGACATAGTTCCAGAGGTTACCTCTCCAATTACTGCAGCATTGCTATCCAATATGGGATAATGCTGCCGTGGAATTCCTTTATCGAGCATTTTAAAGCCCACCAGTTTGCGATCAACGCCCTGATTCTTTTGTTTCAGAAGCGCGTCGCGATTTATCATGTTTTTTCCTTCACTGAATTTGGTAATCCAACCCAAACCGGCTTCAATAGGAGAGGTGGTATCATTTATTTCGTGGCCGTACAGACAAAAGCCCATTTCAAGTCTGAGTGTGTCTCTTGCTGCCAAACCAATAGGTTTAATTCCAAATTCTTTTCCTGCCTCCAATACTGCCTCATAAATTGATTCTGCATATTTATTCTCAAAATACAATTCGCAGCCGCCTGCACCGGTATATCCTGTGGTGGATAAAATAACCTGTTCAACACCTGCAAGCTGAACTGTTTTGAATGTGTAATAGGGCATATCCACAATGGGAGTTTCAGTAAGTTTTTGAATGGCTTTCAATGCCAGTGGGCCTTGAACTGCAAGTTGTGAAATCTCGTCAGAGGCGTTGCGTACAATGGCTCCAATTTTTTCATTTTGGGCATTGACCCATTCCCAGTCTTTTTCAATATTGGATGCATTTACTACCAGCAAATACTTCTCGGCATGGAACCTGTACACTAGGAAGTCATCCACTATTCCTCCCATAAAATTGGGAAAACAAGCATACTGCACCTTACCATCGGTAAGCAATGCTGCATCGTTCGAACTGATTCTTTGTATCAGGTCCAAAGCGGCAGGGCCTTCCACCCAAATTTCGCCCATGTGCGAAACATCAAATACTCCAAGTGCTGTTCTGACTGTTTCATGCTCAATATTAACCCCCTCAAATTGTACTGGCATATAAAACCCAGCAAATGGTACCATCTTACCACCCATTGCTTCATGCCTATCTTTTAGTGCTGTAGTTTTCATATTTAAGTCGTATTGTTTTTTTGGTTATTAAAACGCAAAACCTATTATTTTGTTAATGAAATTGCGATTGCTCAAGTATTTTGTCAGCCTTGAGATGAATTGTGCAATCCACGCAATTATCAGGTTATTCAAGTTTATCTAAAAACTGTTTGACCAACGCAGCAGCATCGGTAAGCTGCAGGGCAGAATGAACTGCCAATCCTGAATTGCTGATAAGCTCTGCAGCTTCTCTGGCGTTTGTTCCCTGCAATCTCACAATGATGGGAACCGGTATATCTCCAATGTTTTTATAGGCTTCAACGATTCCGGCAGCCACTCTGTCGCAACGAACTATTCCGCCAAAGATATTCACAAGAATTATTTTCACACTTGGATCTTTCAGAAGCAAGCGAAAGGCCTTTTCCACCCTTGCTGCATCGGCTGTTCCTCCCACATCAAGAAAATTAGCAGGCATTCCGCCACTCAATTGGATCATATCCATTGTAGCCATTGCAAGGCCCGCTCCGTTGACCATGCAGCCCACATTTCCATTCAATTTTACATAATTGAGCTTGTTTTCGCGTGCATCCACATCAAGCGGGTTTTCTTCGTGCAGATCACGCATTTGCTCAATTTCGGGCTGTCTGTAAAGGGCATTGTCGTCGATCACCATTTTGGTGTCCACCACAAGCAATTTGTCATCCGAGGTTTTGAAAAGAGGATTTATTTCCAGCAAGTTGGCATCACTTTCAATATAAGCATTAAATATTCGGGGAATCATATCAACCATACTTTTTAAGGCAGAGCCACTCAACCCCAGATTGAAAGCGATACGGCGGGCCTGGAAGGGCAATAATCCGGCAAAAGGATCTATTTCTTCAGTGAACAGGTATTCGGGCATGTGCTCTGCAACTTCTTCGATATTCATACCGCCCTTGGGGGAATACATCACCACATTGCGCGCAGTATTTCGATTGAATACGATGCTGAAATACAGCTCCTGGGGCTGCGTTGGCCCCGGATAATAAATACCTTGTTCGATGAGCACTTTTCTTACCTTTTTGCCTTCAGGCCCGGTTTGACGTGTAACGAGTTGCATGCCCAAGATCTGGTTTGCAAACAGAGCAACATCCTCTATGGATTTTGCAATCTTAACGCCTCCACCTTTGCCTCGTCCCCCGGCATGAATTTGAGCTTTCACTGCCCAGACTGAAATTCCTGTTCGGTTTCGGATTTCCTCAGCTGCTGCTACCGCTTGCCCGGCCTCCTCAATCAGGATACTTTCAGCTATGGGAACACCATACTTTTTCAATATTTCCTTTCCCTGATACTCGTGAAGATTCATTCGTGAGTGATTTATTGATTACTGATGATTCCTGATTAATTTTTTCAAAAGGTAATGATGCAAAAATGCTCTTTTATAAAGCAGTAAGAATGATTTTAAAACAATTCAAATACTCTGAATGCTAAATGCCAAATGCATTGTATTAACCAACTTTTGCGTCCTTTAACATGTTTCTATAAAATCCGACATAAGCTTCTCTGCGGGAATTAACAGGTGTTCTAATACGCGAATCATGTTCAAAGATAAAAGCAAAAGTAGTAATTAACAATTGGAGCAGGATATTTTGGCGGAAAAACATAATATGTACCTTCTTGCTCCGTTAGTCAAATACAAACACAATTTATGCCTGTTTGGCTCTAAGTATAAATTCCGGAAAAATTGAAGGTGACACATTGCTCATATTCGGTCAATTGAAATTACGATTTTCTTATAAAAACCATTTTAATGAAGCAAATTTTTACCAATAAGAGACAAACCAAAGGATTGCTAAAGCCGGAGATTTTATACAAAAGGGCAATGTTTAGACGCCGGCCTGTGAATAAGGCTTTTGCCATCGACTTTCGCAATCGTAAGTCATACGACCCACCTGTTTCTGTTGTAGAGCGTATTCTTGATTATGCATTGTATTTTGACCTGCAGCCTCGACCGATAGGCATTTCGCCCGTTTCATTCTCAAATTAAATTCTCAAGGATTGAACCGTAAATTTTCCGACACAACAGGACGAATTTTGCGTGATAACAGGAAAATCTCCTTACCTTGATTGAATAATTTCAAACCAAAAACAGCCTTTTAATGAGTTGTTAATCAATCCTTCGCAGGTTGATTCTTTACATTTATTAAAGTTTAATAGCCTATACTGCATGAAATTCACACTTCCATTAATTGTATTAATGTCATTTTTGCTTTCCGGCTTGGCCACTGCAAAAGGTAGCGGCCATTTTAATCCAAACCCTAATTGTAACAATCCGTCAATTGCCCCACTTACATTGGGTAGCGAGCGTACCTACAAATATTTCCCTTTATTGGCGAATAAGCGGGTTGCGGTTGCAGGCAATCATACGAGTCTCATTGGCAGCACGCATCTGGTTGATTCGTTGGTTTCGGCGGGAGTTCGGGTGGTGAGAATTTTTAGTCCGGAGCATGGGTTTCGGGGCACTGCCCCTGATGGTGCCTATGTGCCCAGCGGCTTGGACAAGGATAAGGGAATTATGGTTGTTAGCCTCTACGGGCCTGCAAGAAGGCCAACAGCCGAGCAACTATCTGATGTTGACATCATCTTGTTTGACATGCAGGATGTGGGAGCCCGTTTTTATACCTACATTTCGACAATGACAATGTTGATGCAAGAGGCGGCACGCCACAGCATTCCTTTTATTGTGCTCGACAGGCCCAATCCAAACGGCCACTTTATTGATGG
>DMJL01000065.1 GCA_003451785.1 Bacteroidales bacterium | reverse complement strand
GTCCCCTGAAGTACAACATTTACTCCGGGTAGCGTTAATCCTTGCTCGTCTCTAACAACCCCGCGCACTGTAATGGTCTGCGCCCATACATGCACGCCCGTTGCCAAAAAAGCAAGCAGAGTTAACGCAATTGCTTTTCTAAAAAAATTTAATTTCATTTGGTTTTTGGTTTTTGTTTAAACATCTATTCTATATGATTTTATTTAACAAAATGTAACCATAAAGGTAATGTCGAGAACCCAAAAGTCTGCATTCGCATGTTACAAGTATTATAATAAGAGTAACGCCACAGCAACTTTGGTTACTAATAATAAAAACCTTGTTACATTATTTCACATTTGTTATAATTTTACCATCCCGAATGCAAAATTTGAAACCAAAACCAACGATGAAATACGCCTTAGCTCTTCTCCTTTTCGTGCTTGCCCCAACAACTGTTGTTACACAAAGTGTAAAACTTTTCTCATCAGACCAAGACCTATCTAATAGCATGATTACCAGCATAGTGCAGGATGGCAATGGATTTCTATGGATTGCAACAGAAGATGGTTTGAATCGTTTTGATGGTTTAAATTTTAAAATTTATAGGAATATTGCCAACAACCCACACTCACTGACAAGCAATTTTATCAGAAGCCTGTTTGTTGACAGCCAAGGAAGGCTATGGGTTGGCACCATAAATGGTCTTCTAAAGTACAACTATCAAAAAGCCAACTTCGATGAAGTAATCATGATACGGGACACTACCCGATTGCATCCGCATGTTACATCCATTATAGAACTTTCGGATGGTAATCTTCTTGCAGCTACTTCGGGGCAAGGTATTATCAGGATAGATAAACAAAAGATGCGAGGTGAAGCAGACTTAAGCCTGATAGCTCGACTTAGCAGCGAATTTCTTGAGGTAATTTTTGAAGATTTTTATGGTCGCCTGTGGATCGGTACCGAAAACGAAGGCTTAAATGTATTTAATCCAGCAACCAACGAAATGAGAACCTACAGGTTTGAGAACAACAAACCTGGCTCCATAAGCAGCAACTATATAACTGCCATCATAGAAGATCACCAGCGAAATATTCTCATTGGAACCGCCAACCGTGGTCTCAATAGGTTTATTGAAGGTCAGAACGCATTTCAATTGGTACCTACTTCCCCGGGAACAACTACCAATTTACCCATTAGAAGTCTTTTTGCGGATCGAAGCAACAATATATGGGTAGGAACAAGTGGTGTAGGATTGTGGAAGCTTCCGTCTAACGCAACATCCCTTTTGCCCCACATGGTATCACATTTACGATTCGACTTGGCACGATCGCGCATTCATTCCATTACAAAGGATAGGGAAGGAAATCTTTGGCTTGGTGTATTCCTAAAAGGAGCAGCTATGATTCCCGGTCGTACCAACAATTTTAATACGCTATCCTATCAACAATTTGCAGATAACGGTATTGGATCTGGCAGTATTATGTCTATAGCCCAGGATAGACAAAATCAAATATGGGTAGGCACAGATACCGATGGTATATATCAAGTAAATCTCCGCAACAACGATATTTGGCACTTCCCCATACCATCAGGGCGCAATGGTGGAATGCCTGTGAGCATTACATCCTTGGTATTCGATGCAAAGGGAGTATTATGGGCGGGTTCGGGGATTGAGGGTTTTTTTAGTTTTGAACCGAACACCCGCCAAAGCCGCTTCTTTAGACATAATCCATTTGAAACCAACAGTTTATCGAACGATAAAGTGCAAACACTATTGGCAGATCGCGAAGGTTATCTTTGGATTGGAACAAGTGGCGGAGGACTCAATAGATTTGACCCGGAAACCGGAATTTTTACCCGATACTTACACAACCCAGGTAATCAAAACACTTTATGCAACAATTGGGTGAACGAAATTTATCAGGATAGCGAAGGGCTGATTTGGATTGGTACATACAACCGAGTGAGTGTTTTGAATCCCCAAACGGGCACTTTTAGAACACTTAGCACCGCAAATGGGCTTTTGCCCAACAATATAGTCTATTTCATCGCAGAAGACGCTGATGGAAAAATTTGGATAGGTACCAACGAAGGTATTGCTGTGTATGACAAGACAACAAACACTTCAGAATTTTTCACCACCAAGAATGGACTCTCCAATAATGTAATTACTGCTATTTTGCATGACGAAATTGGGGATGTTTGGATCTCTACGCATGGAGGGATCTCACGGCTAAAAAGAGCAGATAATTCGTTTACCCACTATTTTGTTCACGATGGATTGCAAGGCAATGAGTTTAGGCGCAATTCTGCTCTTCAAAGTACAACCGGCGAGTTGCTTTTTGGCGGAATTAACGGACTTACCTGGTTTGTGCCTTCAAAAATTATTAGAGATACACAAGTGCCACCTGTGCACATTACCGACTTGATTCTACTAAATCAATCGGTGCAGATAGGTGAAAGGATAAATCGAAGAATCATTCTTACTCGCTCCATTGAACATACAGATACCCTAAGGTTACCATGGGCAAACAATAATTTCAGCATAGAATTTTCTACCATTGGATTTACCAATCCCGAACGCTTCACATATCAATATAGACTGCTGGGCTTCGACAACAACTGGATTAATACAGGTACAGGCAATCGCCGCGCTACATTTACTAATATAGAACCGGGCACATATATTTTCCAAGTACGAGCAGTTGATGGGGCAAATTTTTCGGAAATTCGAGAAATGAAGATTCGCATTATGCAACCTTGGTGGAATGCATGGTGGTTCAGATTACTGTATATGGCTTTTTTTATGGGAATTGCCTTTGGCATCTATAAACAAGTAAAAACCAGACTAAGGCAAAAGCAAGAGTATATGATACTCGAAAACCAGGAAAAGATTAATGAAGCTAAGCTACAATTCTATACTAATATCTCACACGAAATCAGAACTCCGCTTACACTGATTGCTGGTCCATTGGAAAAATTGCTTTCAGAAAACAGTGAGCCCTCGAATAAGAAGAACTTACAACTCATGGCAGTAAATACCCAAAGGCTCATACGATTAGTAAATCAACTGTTGGATGTGCGCAAAATTGACAAAGGCCAACTTCTTATTACCTACTCCCAAACCGATTTGGTAAAGTTTATTTCAGGGATCATGGAAGCGTTTCATTACATTGCAGAAAAGAAAGATATTAGATTTCATTTTTCAAAGCCTTTTCAAGAACTCCATGTTTGGATAGATCCGAATAATTTCGACAAGGTTATCTACAATGTGTTGTATAATGCTTTTAAGTTTACACCCAAAGGAGGCGAAATAGAGATTCACTTGCGCACAACCAAGAATATGCACAACGAGGGATTTCTGAAAGAATACGCCGAGATAACTATATCCGATACAGGTCCAGGCATTGAAAGTGAGAATCTTCAAAAAATATTCGATAGGTTTTATAAGGGTAGCGACCAGGGCGAATCTAACCCAGGCACAGGAATAGGCCTTCACCTTGCTCGGACTCTTGTAGAAATGCAGCACGGTCGCATATTTGCACGGAACCGCACCAGTCGCTCAGGAAGTGTATTTTACATTCAGATGCCCTTAGGGCACAATCATATAGCTAATGCGCAAATAACCCATGCCACATCCATGCATACTGTGCTGGAAAAAAACGATGCCAGCATAAATATGATTGATGGAACCTCCGAGCAGCTCAACGAATTGGAAGAAACCCTAAGCACCGAGAGCAAAACACGCAAAAAAACCACCTACAAAGTGCTTATTGCCGACGATGATGCCCACATGCGACAATACCTAAGACTCGAATTGGAAGGCTTTTTCAAAGTGTTGGAATGTGCCAATGGAAAAGATGCATTAGATATTGTACACAATTCTGCACCAGACCTAATCCTAACCGATGTGGTAATGCCCATAATGGATGGTGTATCCCTATGTCGAAAGCTCAAATCCAATCCGGCAACAAGTCATCTACCCGTGGTACTAATTACTTCCAGAGCACATAACGAAGATTTAGTAAAAGCCTTGGATGTGGGTGCTGATGCATACTTCATTAAACCATTCAAAACCGAGTTGCTTAAAAAAAACATATACAACCTATTGATAAACAGGGAGAGAATAAAAATACGATATAGCCCCGAAGCGAATGTTGTAATGGAAGAAAAACCTGTGGCATCGGCCGATCAGGCATTGCTCAACAAAATTATTATGATAATTGAATCGCGATTGGCCGATCCTCAATTGGGAGCTGAAGACCTTAGCCGCGAAATAGGCATGAGCAGGGTACACCTTTTCAGGAAGTTGAAGAAAATCACAGGTCAATCGCCCAGCGATTTTATCCGCAATATCCGTTTGCAAAAAGCAGCACAACTGCTCGAGGGCAAAAAAGGATTTATAAAAGAAATTGCATTTGAAGTAGGATTTACCTCACTCTCCTATTTTTCTAAATGTTTCCATGAATTTTATGGAATGAAGCCAAGCGAATACACACGCGATACCATTGCAAACAAGGAAGCACATCAAAAAACTCCATAACCTGCAATATTCTTAAAATCAAATATATCCAAAGAAATAAAACAACCTTTTCTTAAATGGCTGGGGGTCTGTTATGAAATATCGCAGGCTCCATTATTTCTATATCGCAGCGAAGGAATAGTAAGTATTGTAAGGCAAAATTTGCAATCCGGCTATAAAAGGGATCCTTCCAATCGGTCAGGATGACAAAGTGCCCATCAGGGATTGTCATGCTGAACGGAGTGCCAGCAATGAACAAAGAATCCCCAGAGCGAAAGTTCTACTGAGCGAAGCCGAAGTGCCAAAGTGCTGAAGTAAACCATCTTATCGAATCAAGTGGTCATAGAGCTTTGCGAAATGATGCCAGATATGATAATCTATTTTAGAGTCATCATTTCCATTAAAACATAAAGCACAACCAATTTCAATTTTATTGGATTCCCCCCGCAACATAATACCACAGACCCAAATAAAAAAACCGCCGGAAAATACATCCCGGCGGTAATGCTTCAACAGATCAGAAACCATATACGATTCTCTGATTCCTGATTACTGAATACTAACCATCTTATAAATTCCTAATCCGCAATCTAAATACACGATAGTTCTCTGCAGGAGCAACTGTACCAGGCTCAAGAACCAGCCATAAGTCGCGGGTGGTAGTAACTGGAAGAGGAATCGTTGCAGGGTTGAGACCTATACGAAGTCTTCCAAAGCTGCTGTTAGCAGGAATTGTAATGTTGCCATTATTTAAAACGGTGAACATTTCAGGTGTAGCTGTTCTTGGGATTACAACAAAATCCCGAAGAACCACTGCAGGTGTTCCATCCTCAAGTACCGTTGGTCGAGAGGTAACAATAATATTGCGAGCAATCAGCCTAAAAACCGTATCGGCAACCCTATAACTAAGCGTAAGGTCGTGGGGGTGATGTGGACCAATCAATTGCACTTGTATGGAAGTATCTGGTCTTACACCTCTGATCTCAGTTGACCAGTGTGCACCTGTGCCAACCCAAGCATAATGTGGCTGAGCAGCAGTGCTAAGAGCTAATCCCCATGAGAAATTGGAAAATTCCACCACAGGAGGTCCATCGTAAACAAGCGATTCCTGCTCGCAGCTGGGTAATGTAAGCCCAAGGGCAATCAAAACCAAGCTAGCTAATAAAGTTCTAATTATTTTCTTCATAATCAAATTTTTAAAATTAGTAGCCTGGGTTTTGGATTAGATTTGGATTATTATCTCTCTCACCAAGAGGAATACGCATTATGGTGCGGAAGTCGTCCCAAGGAAGGTTGGTACCTATACCACCGGGCTTATTTACATCTCTACCCAGCCTTGCCAAATCGAACCAGCGATGGCCTTCGAACATAAGCTCTATGCGCCTATCTCTGATAATTGCATCCAACAAACCTGCATCGGCAACCGGAGTAGGTGGAAGCCCCCGTGCTGCTCTAAGTTCGTTCAACTCAGTGCGTGCCCTAGCTAAGTTTTGCGCAGGGCCAGGATGAGCAAGTGCTTCGGCTAATGTAAGTTGAACTTCAGAGGTACGCAGAATAGCTATATCGTCGTGGAACACAGCACCTCTATGGCCTGCAAACTTCAAAGTGAAATGTACAAGTTCGCCGGCTTTTGTAAACCTTTGAATCATGTGTGGCCCGGCTGTGCCAGTTCCAATGGTGCCTCTTACATCGCCTGGCTCGATTGCAGCCAATAGATCGGCTCTGAAAACCACATCTCCGTAGCCGGCATTACCCGGATCGGTCATAACCAATATACCTTGAAGAGAGTTATTAACATTCTGTGCTTCAGCGGACTCATAGCGCAACTCCCAGATTGACTCTATTCCAGGGGCGGCGGCAAAAACATTACGATAATTGGCAGGAGGTGCTAGCCATGGGCCTGCACCTGCGCGGGCACTCCAAGATGCCTCAGCACGGTCTGCCCAAATAATCGCCTGATCCCACCTACCCCAATAGAGATAGAAGCGGGCCAGAAGGGCTTGAGCAGCCATTCTAGTTACAAGATGCGGAAAACCTGCTGTTGGCGAAAGAAGTCTTTCAGCTTCCAAGAGGTCTCTTTCGACAAGCAAATAGCCTTCTTCGATAGTAGAACGAACACCAAAAGCTGCTGCATCAATACCCCTGAAAGGAGTAGTGCGGAGTATTACCCCTAACGGTTCGCCAACAGGGAACCTTGGGTTGCGGGCAAAAATTCGTAGAAGATCGAAATATGCCAAACCTCTCATAAAGTGAGCCTCGCCTAGAGCTTGATTGATCCGTGCAGGTGTACCATCGGGTACTCTTGGAGCGAAATCAAAAATAAGGTTGGCAACATTTATAATTCGGTAAGCAGAAGTCCACACGGGAACATCTTCACCAAATCCTGAACCGATAGCATTCACCGAATGGTCGCGAAATCTACCGGAGTTTGCAACTGCAAGTTGCGCATTGTCTGCAAGCATCTCGCCTGCAACAAACATATCGCGTCCGTAATAGCTACCAATTTGCAAAATATCGTACATACCTATTACAGCACCCTCAATACCAGACATATCTTCAAGTGCTCTCTCGTCGGTAATGGCATGGCGAGGTTCTGTAGAGATCCATTCGCTACATGAAGCCAGCAACAAAAGTGTGGCAGCCAAAAATACAGGAAATATTTTAAATTTATCCATTTTCTTAATTTTTTAGGGTTAGAAGGAGGTTCTAAGGCCAAAGGTTACAACTTTACCCTGTGGATAAACGCCAAAGTCGTCACCAGTGAATTCCGGATCGAGACCTCTGTAGGTAGTCCAAGTAAGCAAGTTTGTAGCTTGGGCAAAGATTTGTAATGAAGATAATCTAGCCCTTTGAATCAGACTATTGGGCAACTCGTAAGAGAAGCTAATATCTTTCAAGCGCAGGTAATCAACTTTCTCCAAACCACTGCTGTTGTGCCCAAAGAAACTCGTAGGAGTTGCACCATACGCACTTGCATTCATAGGTCTTGGTACCCAAGTCATGTCGCCAGGATTGCGCCAACGCTCATCGAATACAAAACCAAATTGGTTCATATTGCCACCATTATTAGAACGGAAGCCAAATTGCATGTTGGTATTGTAACGAATATTACCACCCGAATACTGCAGGAAGAATGAGAAAGTAAAATTACCTATTCTGTCATTACCAAATTGGAAGGTATTGGTAATACCGCCGAAGCGAGTTGGGTTCTGTGGTCCAAACCATCTGCGATCATCAAATACGGGATGGTAAGTAATATTTCCAAAACGATCCCAGAACATGGGTCTGCCGTCGGCAGGGTTTACTCCAGCAAAATCCAGAGTGTACCAATCGTTCAATGAACGACCCACTGCAGTCCGGGTATTCAGAAAATCCTGACCAGGTAGTAGAGCAGTGATTTCATTTCTAAGGGTAGAGATATTGAAATCGGTGCTCCACCTGAAATTAGGAGTATGAACATTCACTGTGTTAAGAGTGATTTCAATTCCTTCATTTTCCATGGCACCAATGTTTTGCTGCATAGATGTCCAACCTGTACTTGGCGGCAAGGGTCTTGTAAGCAACAATTCTGATGAAACTCTGCGGTATGCGTCAACATCAAGATTTAACCTGCCTCTGAAAGCAGTAAGGCTAAGACCGAGGTTCAAAGTAGTACTTTCTTCCCAAGTAAGCATGTTGTTGGGTAGTACACTGGGCAACATACCAGCTATGCCCCTATAGGCGATTCCTACCGGGCTAAACAACCCGCGGGAAAGAAAGTCGCCAATGGCAGCATCAGAGCCTGCTGTACCATAGCTAATTCTAAGCATACCGTTGTCTAACCATTCGGAAGCCCAGCCCATGAAGTTTTCGCGGCTAAAGCGCCATCCCAACGATGCGGCAGGAAAAGTTCCCCAACGGTTGTCGGCACCAAAACGCGAGTTACCATCGCTACGGATTGAGAAACTTGCAATATATCTATCGTCGAAAGCATAATCGGCTCTTGCAAATACCCCCATCATTCTCCAATCATTAAATGATGCAGAAGTTGCACGAGGCACAGCTACAGCACTCAATAAATTGAATTTGTGGTTGGGAAGTTGCTCACCCCATGCGGTAATAGAGTTTCCTAAGCGCTGGTTGGTTTCAAAACCTGTAAGTAAACCTACCCTATGCCTTTGATTGAAAGTACGGTTGTAGTTTAGCGTATTGGCAGTTTGCCAGATAAACCAACGGGTGTGCAATGCTTGAATCAAACCTTGGTTTGCCCTTCCATCGCCCGAACGGGGATCCCTAAACAAATCCTCTGTGATATCGTTCACATCAATACCAATAAAACCGCGATACGATAAATAATCATTAATCTGCCAATTAACGGAATTGCTATGAACTAACTTTGCAGTCAATCCTTTATTGAAGTTCATCGATGCATCGCCTACAGAATTAAAGATCATGGTTCCAAAAAGACCAGCAGGCATTCCGAAGTAGGTTCCATCTTCATTGTAAATGGGGTTCATTGGAACAATCATCCAGCTTGCCAATACGGGGTTGGCAAATGCACCACCACCGGGCACAGTGCTTTGATGAAAAACAGACAAACTGGTAGAGTTGTCTATCCTTAGATTATTGTTTACCTCGTGGTCGAGGTTTAGGCGCATGGTTCCGCGTGTGAAATCGCTATGGATAACATGACCGGCAGTATGGTTATAGGAGCCTGAAAGGAAGAATCGTGTACGAGTACCACCGGAAGCAGAAAATCTCACATCTTGTATTGCCCCTTGCCTGTAAACAGCATTTTGCCAATCGAAAGTTGGCGCAACACTAAAGTCATAAACTCCTGTAGCAGGATCAAATGCTAACCAACCACGATTAATCATATCTGTACGACGCGTAATATAAGTAGCGTGGGTTCTACCAAACCTATTAGCAAAAGCCTCGTTGTCGGTTTGAACAAACTCTGGACCTGTCATAACATCGAGAGTTCTCAAATGCCGACTAAATCCTTGAGAAACTTGGAAGTCGAACCTTGTTCTACCATCTTGCTCTCTTCCCCTTCTGGTGGTGATAATAACCACACCATTGGCACCTCTGGAGCCATAAATTGCAGTAGCTGAGGCATCCTTTAATACTTCAATAGACTCAATATCTTCAGGATTGAGACCTGCCAAGGCGTTAGACGAGGTAACCGCTCTTGCCAATTCGCCTGTTTGTACCTGCACACCATCAATAATATACAGAGGTGCAAGGCTACCAAACGAGCCAACTCCCCTGATAACTAC
>DMJL01000168.1 GCA_003451785.1 Bacteroidales bacterium | reverse complement strand
ATTGCTTAAATGCCTATTTCAAAAAATGGAATTAACAAAGAAAAGGAAGATTTCGGTTTCGGCTTTCCGATGGTTAATCTTATGGATGTTTTTGGAATAAATAAGGTTTACAAAAACAATTTCCAACTTGGTTTGGTGAATGCAACTGAAAGAGACATAAAAGAATATTCATTGCAAAAAGGTGATGTCTTATTTATTCGTTCTTCTGTAAAACCCGAGGGAGTTGGATTAACAACAGTAATTTGCGATGATTTAGAAAACACCACTTATAGTGGTTTTATAATCCGTTTTCGTGATAATGGATGCCTTGATTTAGCATACAAAGCTCATTGTTTTTTTGAAGAAGGATTTAGAAGAAGATTGTTGAATAAAAGTACGATTAGTGCAAATACAAATATCAATCAAAGTGCATTAAATAGTTTAAAACTTCCTATTCCCCCTCTCCCCGAGCAACGTTCCATAGCCCAAGTACTCAGCATCTGGGATGCCGCCATCCACACCACCGAAAAACTCATAGCCCAAAAAGAACTCCGCAAAAAATGGCTCATGCAGCAATTGCTTACTGGAAAGAAGCGATTGAAGGGGTTTAGCGGGGAGTGGAAGGAAATGGGTGCTGGTGAAGTCTTCAAAAGCATTACGAAAAAAGGATTCTCTAATGAAGAACTACTTTCTGCAACACAAGATAAAGGAATGATTCCAAGAAGCATGTTGGAAGGCAGAGTAACGATGCCAACCACTGGAACAGAAAATTTCAAATTGGTTGAGAGAGGTGATTTTGTAATCAGTTTGCGTTCATTCCAAGGTGGTTTGGAATATTCGTATTACAGAGGGTTGGTAAGTCCTGCTTACACGGTTCTGAAACCTAAGAAGCCAATCAATGAGGAGTTTTTTAAGCAATACTTTAAAAGCTATGGCTTTATTGGGCATTTGGCAATTGCAGTAATAGGAATAAGAGATGGCAAACAGATTAGTTATGATGATTTTTGCACTGTAAAAATTCCATATCCATCCGTCGAAGAACAAGCTACTATTGCTCTGGTGCTTCAAGCCGCAGATAAAGAAATCAGCCTACTCAAAGCCAAAACCGAGAAGTTGCGGGAGCAGAAAAGGGGGTTGATGCAGGTGTTGCTTACGGGGAAGGTGAGACTTAAACTAAATTAGAAAATATGCAGTTAAACTACTTTCCCATACATTTTGATTTTGAAAGGTATCAAATAAACACTGAGCCTTACACACAGGTACGGCTTGCCGAGTTGCGAGACAAGTACAATTCAACCCATTCCTTTTTCAAGAACGGAGACACCATATATATTTCCAACAAGGATGGTGATGACAGCCTTCTGATAGGAAAATTAGCTGAACGAAATACTTTTGGTGATAATGAAGTAACAGCTTCGCTGATAAAGCATATCTTTTTCAGAACGTTCAAAGACCGCTTTAAACAATACACTCCGGTAGATTTTTATCCTTTCCGTTTCTTCTCGGGCAAAGACGATATTATAAAGAATGCCTTGCCTGATAAACTGAAAGATAAAATCTGTTATAAAAAGCTAATTGAAGTTCAATTGCGATTGACTGGAATCAATGGCGCGAAACGTTTCGGTTTCTTAATCATCATCCGCAGGAACTGGCTATTCAATATCAGTTGTGCTGAATTACATGCCGAAGGTTTTGAACTTAAAGGTCTGGATGTTTTACATGCGGAGACACTTCCAGGATTGACAAACATACTTGCACCGAATGAAGAATTTGTGGGTGTATGGAAAGAAGTAAACGGCAACAAAGCCAAAATAGAAACCAACGATGGACTGAAAGAATATGAATTGAACGAACTGTTTATCCGAAAGACTAAGTTCAACATTGGCAACTACCTGAGCTTTGCCACTTCGCAACAAAAATGCGATGAAATTCTGAACATCATTGAAAGCAAACGTTCGGACATCTATAATCCCAAAAGCCTATATGCTGAAATAATCAGAATCGCAGAACATCTATTTACCGAAAATGGACAACCCGTTTTATTTCAAAACAAGGATAGCTTCTGTTTTACGGTTGAAAGCAAACCTTTTGAGATATCCAATACCATTCAGCTAAAAACACCCACTTTTATTTTCGACCATGCAGGCACAAAGACCAATAATTTTAATCCTGATGCAGGACTTTTAAATTTCGGCCCCTATGATAGTATTACATTCGACATAAAGACCCCGAACATACTTTGTGTTTGTAACAAGAATAACCGGGGAGTTTTCACAAACTTTCTTTCAGGCTTAAAAGATGGCCTACCACAATCAAAATACTTTCAAAAGGGACTGCAAAGAAAATATGATTTGCAGGATGTGTTATTTAACATAAAGGAAATTCAAGACTTTACGGTTAATGAATATCTTAATGCAATAAGAAGCGAAGATGAAAGCAAACCCCATTTAGCTATTATAGAAATTCCGGCAGCATTCAAACGATATGATGATAGAAACAATCCATACCATGCTATCAAAGCAAAATTGCTTTCCCTTGAAATTCCGGTGCAGTATGTAACAACTGAAATCATCAAGAATCATAATGAGTATATTTTAAATTCATTGGCATTACAGATGTATGCCAAAATGGGAGGCATTCCATGGGTGTTGCCTTCACAGCGTTCGGTTGACCGTGAAATTGTGATAGGCATTGGTCATAGTTGGCTTAGAAAAAATCAATATGCGGGTGCGGAACAAAACAGAGTTGTAGGTATCACTACTTTTCTTTCGAGTGATGGACAATACCTTTTAGCTGATAAGGTGAAAGATGCTGCATTTGAAAATTACTTTGATGAATTGCTCAGGAGCCTAAAAAATTCTATTCAAAGGCTATCAACCGAACAAGGCTGGTCTGAAGGTGAAACCGTAAGATTGATATTTCACATTTTCAAACCCATTAAAAACACAGAGTTTGATGTTATCAGCCAACTGGTAAGAGAAATCAATCAATACAATATAAAGTTTGCTTTTGTAACCATTAGTCAACACCATCCCAATATTCTGTTCGACATTAACCAGTCGGGAGTGCAGAAATATGGAAACAGCAACACAATTGGAGCATATATTCCTAATAGAGGTAGCAATATTTTTCTGGATTCGGAAACTTGTATAGTTCAAATGTTGGGAGCAAGCGAATTGAAAACAGCAAAGCAGGGAATGAGCAAACCTATTCAAATAAAAATACGAACCCCACAAGGCAACTACAACAACAATGGATTGAATGATTTGATTTTTCACGATTTAAGCTACATCACGCAGCAAATATTCTCATTCACTTATTTGTCATGGCGAAGCTTCTTACCAGGTGAAGAACCTGCCACAATGAAATATTCAAATCTTATTTCCCGATTACTTGGGAAAATGAGAAGTGTGCCGGGTTGGGATGCCGATAAATTAAACTACGGATTAAAAAGAAAGAAATGGTTTCTATAGAAAACAAAATCACCTATCTAAGCAGGATTGGCAATAGTCCTAAGTTAGCAGCATTTAACCAGTTGCTAACGGGTAAGGCTATAGTTCAACCAATTAGCAACGATTTAAGTGAAACCGATGAAATCTACTTTGGAATTATCTCAGCTATTCAGGCCAACGACAAGTCAGCATTTGAAAAACATTATAGTAAAAAATGTAAAAGCAACCCAAGCAAAGAATCTCCAGCCCCATTTGTAAATGATGATTTTCTGATATTCTCTATCATTCTTGGTATTACAAAGTTCAACATTGACAAAGCTTGGATAAAAAATATCGTTTCGATTAGGAGCAAAAATGCAATCACCACTACTCTAGATAATCTTTTAACTGAGAATTTTTACAGCACCAGCAACTTGCCAGAGATTGTATTGATGTTTTTGCAACACATCAATCAGAGCCTTATTACAAATGACTTTCTGAATATCACTTTTAAAAGGATAAACGAGAACACCGCATTGTTTGATAGCAGATGTGATTTTCAAATTTTGTGTGCAATCCACGCTTACAATTCAATTATAATGCTCAAAGAAGCACCGGAAGGAAGCGAAATACAGTTGCTTAAATCTTTTGATTCGAGATTTTCAAAAAGGATGAAGGTATTGTCTTGGATAATGCAATTATTGATACTGGCGGGTATTATTTATGGACTTCTTAAACTTCCAAAATACTCACCTGAAACCGTTGACCTAATTGACGATTACGGCTTTGCATTTACAATTTTAGGTGCATTGGGCTTCACATTTTTTGGAAACCAATTAGGCTTCATCAGGAGAAAAACTCATGAATTGACCATGAGATTGTTTGGATATCCGAAAGGGTTAATTAAAAATAACAAAGAGAACAAATGAACATAGCAGAACTAAAACATACACTCCAGTCACTCCGCAATCTCCCAGCGGAGAACGAAATTGTAGAGTTTAAGGAAGCCAGGACCGGGTATGACTTCACAAAACTGGGCAAATATTTTTCTGCCCTAAGCAATGAAGCCAACCTGAAAGGTAAGCCCTATGCATGGCTGGTATTTGGGGTGGAGCATAAGAAGCACCATATTGTTGGCAGTCAGTTTCGCCTACAACGAAAGGATTTGGATAATTTGAAAAGCGAAATAGCCAATAAAACCACCAATAGAATCACATTTATTGAAATTTTCGAACTGAATGAACCGGAAGGTCGTGTGGTGATGTTTCAAATTCCTGCCGCGCCTAAAGGTTTTCCCATTGCTTTTGATGGACATTACTATGGCAGGGATGACGAGGAACTTTCTCCTTTAAATCTGGAAGAAATAGAGCGCATCCGTGCACAAGCCACAACTGAAGACTGGAGTGCTGCTCTGGTTCCCGGTGCAGGAATAAATGACTTAGACCAAGAGGCCATTGCTTTAGCCAGAAAAAACTTCAAGAATAAATTCCCTGAAAAAGCCATAGATGTTGACGGATGGGGCGACATCACCTTTTTGAACAAGGCAAAAATTACCATCAAAGGAAAAATCACCCGCACTGCTATTATTCTGTTAGGCAAAGAAGAAGCAGAACATTTTATCAATCCTGCCGAAGCGAAAGTGAGATGGCTATTGAAAGATGCTCAGGGCAACGATAAAGATTATGCCATTTTTGGCTGCCCCTTGATATTGGCAGTTGATAAAGTGTATTCCAGAATTCGCAACCTAAAATACCGCTACATCAAAGAAGGAACACTTTTCCCTGATGAAGTAAATCAATACGAACCCTATTCCATTCGTGAGGCATTGAACAACTGCATAGCCCATCAGGATTACACCAAGCATGGTAAAATCAATGTGGTAGAAATGGACGACCAACTAATTTTTACGAACCTTGGTTCGTTTATTCCCGGAAGTGTAGAGAAAGTAGTTAAGGAAGATGCTCCTGAAGAACATTACCGAAATCGTTTTTTGGCTTCGGCTATGTTCAACCTTAAAATGGTTGACACTGCCGGAGGTGGTATCAGGAAGATTTTCAATTTTCAGCGGCAGCGTTTCTTCCCTATGCCCGATTATGACCTTTCCGGTGGTAAGGTTAAAGTGACCATCTCTGGTAAGATATTAGACATTGAATATGCCCGATTGTTGGCACGAAACAAAGACCTGACATTGGAAGAAATCATCATGTTGGACAAAGTGCAAAAGAAACAGACCTTATCTGAATTTGAGGAAAAACACCTGAAAAGCAAAAAATTAATTGAAGGCAGAAAGCCCAATTATTACATAGGATTGAAAGTAGCCGAGAAAACAGGACAAAAAGCAGCTTATTCAAAAAACAAGGCTTTTGATAAGAGTTATTATCTGGATTTAATAGAGAAGGCAATTAGAGAACATACGAGTATGGAAAGAAGTGATGTTGATGAACTGCTGTGGAAAAAGCTGCCGGACTGGATGGATGAGAAACAAAAGAAGATAAAGATAAACAACTTGTTATCAGAGCTAAGAAAGAAGAATAAGATAGAAAATAAGGGGACATTCAAAATGCCAAAGTGGGTTCTAATTAAATCGAAGTAATTAGTAAACTTATTAGAAGAATTATTAGAAGAAATGAAAAAGCAGCTAATTGTTTAAATGCCGTTAATGATTCTCTATATGCTAAAGATAAAAGAGCTAATGAAGATGCTGGAAGTGATGGGGCAATTCTTTGTATCGCAACTACTAAAGATAGTGTTTTTAATTGGCAAAACACATAAATGCCTGATAATCAACAAAATTAAACACTATTCGCCTGTTGTTCAATTCTCTGTATCCGGCTCCGGATTCTCTGTATTGGCTCCGGCCCCGGACAAATTCAATTCTCTGTATCGGGCATCCGGTTCTCTAAAAATGAAAAAATAATGGACACACCAAGTTTTAAAGAAGACCATATCAGCCAGATACCGGCCATTCAAATGCTGGTGAATTTGGGTTACGCCTATTTGAGTCAGGCAGAAGCGGAACGGCAAAGAGGCGGCAAAACAACCAATGTATTGCTGGAAGATGTATTGCGGAAGCAATTGAAGGAAATCAACAGCATTCGGGTAAGTGCCAGCAAAACCAGCATTTTTACAGATGAGAATATTGAACGGGGCATATTGGCGTTGAAAAACCTGCCTATGAACGAAGGCTACATTGCAGCCAGTGAAAAGGCATACAACCTGCTTACCTTGGGTCAGGCATTGGAACAAAGTGTAGATGGCGACAAAAAGAGTTTTACGCTGCAATACATTGACTGGAAAAACATCAGCAACAATGTATTTCATGTAACCGAAGAGTACAGCGTAATGCGAAGCACGAGCAAAGAGCATTACCGCCCTGATTTGGTGTTGTTCGTAAACGGTATTCCAATTTGCATTATTGAATGCAAACGGCCGGATATGAAAGAACCTTTGAAACAAGCTATTAGTCAGCATTTGCGAAATCAGCAGGAAGATGGAATCAGAAGTTTGTATGTGTATTCGCAACTCACATTGAGCATTGCCACACAGGAAGCTGCTTTTGCCACCAATGCCACACCCGAAAAATTTTGGGCAAAGTGGAAGGAGAAATTCAGCAATGATGAAGATGAACGCAACTACAAATTACAGGAACTCAAAAACAGGCCACTTCTGGTTTCTATAAAAGAACAATTGTTTTCTGACCGCTTCAAATATGTTCGACAATATTTTGATGCTTTAGAACAAGAAGAAATTCTTCCGACCGAACAGGACAACTACCTATATGGCTTGTGCCGCCCTGAACGATTGATGGATATTGTTTTTAATTTCATCTTGTTTGAGAATGGGGAAAAAAAGGTAGTCCGTTACCAGCAGTTTTTTGTCGTAAAAGAATCCATGCAGCGCATCAGGAATATTGAACATGGCAAACGAAAAGGGGGCGTTATTTGGCACACACAAGGAAGCGGAAAGTCATTAACCATGGTGATGCTGGCACAAGCCATTGCGATGGAGCCAAGCATTCGTAATCCTAAAATTGTTTTGGTAACTGACAGAACGGATTTGGACAATCAAATTACAGGCACCTTTCGCAAGTGTGGCAAATTTGTGGAAAATGCAACTACTGGACAGCGTTTAGTGGAATTATTAGAAAGCAGAAGCGATGCAGTGGTAACTACCATCATCAACAAGTTTGTAGCAGCAGTTAAGAAAATCCATAAGCCATTGGAGAGCCATGATATTTTTGTATTAGTGGATGAGGGACACAGAACACAGCATGGTATTTTTAATATCGACATGCAAAAAACTTTGCCCAATGCCTGTTTCATAGCCATGACCGGAACACCTTTGTTCAGAAAAGACAAAAGCACGGCAGCAAAATTTGGTGGCATAATTGACGCTTACACGGTTGACCAGGCTGTAAGCGACAAAGCGGTTGTTCCATTACTTTATGAAGGCCGATTGGCTTTGCAGGATGTAAACGCCAGTCCGATTGACACCTTTTTCGCAATGATTTCAGAACCATTAACCGAATATCAGAAAGCCGACATCAAAAAGAAGTTTGCCCGATACGACCATTTGAATTCAGCCGAGCAAAAAATGAGAATGATTGCATGGGACATCAGCTATCATATTCGTAATAACTGGCAAGGCAGAACACCTTTTAAGGGGCAATTGGTTTGCGATAGGAAATTGAATGCCATCAAGTTCAAAGAAAATTTAGATGAAATTGGTATTGTTACTAGCGAAGTACTGATTTCATCCATTGACCAGAGAGAAGGCGAAGATAGCGCCTATCAAAAGTCAACCGAGAAGGAAAATCAATTTTGGAAAAAGATGATGGACGAGCATGGCAACCCTAAAAGCTATGAAAAAAATATTATCAGCCGTTTCAAAAATCAGAAAGACCCGGAAATCATTATTGTGGTTGACAAACTGCTCACAGGTTTCGACGAGCCAAAAAATACCGTATTATACTTAACCAGAAATCTTCAAGGTCACAAACTCCTGCAAGCCATTGCAAGGGTAAATCGAATATTTCCTGACAAGGAATTCGGGTACATCATAGATTACTATGGTGTGATTGAAAATCTGGATGATGCTTTACAGATGTACTCATCATTTGAAGACTTTGACGAAGAAGATTTGGCTGGAACACTCACCAACATTTCGGATGAAATCAAAAAACTACCACAAAAGCATTCCGACCTTTGGGATATTTTCAAAACCATTGCCAACAAGCGAGATGCTGAAGCTTATCAGCAATTATTGAAAGATGATGCAATCAGGGTTTTGTTTTACGATAAGCTTGCTGCTTTTGCCAAGAGTTTGAAGCTGGCTTTGTCTTCTATTCAATTCCACAAAGATGTTGAAGAAAAAATCATCAATCGCTACAAAAAAGATTTGACCGTGTTCCTAAAACTTCGCGTGGC
Organism: Bacteroidales bacterium; assembly: GCA_003451785.1. Classification (GTDB taxonomy): domain Bacteria; phylum Bacteroidota; class Bacteroidia; order Bacteroidales; family UBA7960; genus UBA7960. The sequence goes on along the minus strand of DMJL01000168.1, from coordinate 3,124 downwards.
AGTAGTGGAAAGATACAGTGATGAAATTGACTACAAACAATACGAAGGGCAAATTCAAAAACTGATTGACACACACATCACCACCGAGAAAATTGAATCCATTACTGAACTGGTAAATATTTTCGATAAGGATAAATTTCAACAGGAAGTAGAAAACACAATAGGCAAAGCAGCTAAAGCAGACAAGATAGCCAGCAGAACAGCCAAACACATCACCGAAAAAATGGATGAGGACCCTGCATTCTACAAGAAGTTTTCGCAGATGCTGAAAGAAACGATTGCCGAATATGAAGCCAAGCGGATTAGCGAAGCTCAATATCTGAGCAGAGTTCAAAACATCATGAACAATGTTTTGGCTCATACTGATGATGACATGCCGGAGCAACTAAGAGAAAGGGATATTGCAAAGGCATTTTATGGATTGACATTAGAAACTCTTTCTGAGAAAATTCAAGACAACATTACTCGCAAAGAGATCTCAACTCAGACGGCTTTACAAATTGACGACCTTATTCGACAATGTGTTTTGGACAAAGGCAAACCCATAATTGACTGGCAATACAAAACCAATATTACAGGCAAACTGCTGATAGAAATTGGCGACTATTTATTTGATGAAGTAAGGGACAAATACAATATAGCCCTGTCATACGATGAAATGGACAAAATTGCAAGCGATTGTGTTGAGGTTGCTAAATTGAGATATAAGTGATGAGTGATGAACGGTTAAATATTATTGGTAATGTTCAATTTGGGAGTAAATTAATTGATTTCCGCTTGGAGTACTCCGGCAGGAAAACTCTTGGCATTACCGTAACACCTGAAATGGAAGTGTTAGTTAAAGCCCCGGTTGACACTTCCATGGAGAAAGTAAAAGAGAAAATCCTAAAGAAAGCTCCCTGGATAATAAAACAGCTAATTTTCTTTTTGTCATTTCAACCTAAGACACCTATACGCAAATACATAAGCGGAGAAACTCATTTGTACCTGGGAAGACAATACCGTTTGGTAATAATGAAAGCTGAATTAGGAATTATAAATGATTGTGTAAAGTTGAGTGGGGGCTTTTTGAAAGTTTATACAAATAATAAAGCTAAAGCAAAGAAATTAGTTGAAAATTGGTATTTAGAAAGAGCAAATGCTAAATTAATAGAAATTGCCAAACCATTGATTGATAAGTTTGTACTAAAACACAATCTATCTTTTATCATTCATAATTTATCATTAAAAGAAATGCCAACACGCTGGGGAAGTTGTACTTCAAAAGGAAAAATCATTCTTAATCCTGAGTTGATTAAAGCTCCCAGAGGTTGTATCGAGTATGTTATTATCCACGAACTCTGTCATTTAATTCATCACGAACACACACAGAAATTTATAGATTTACAAACAAAGGAAATGCAGGACTGGGAAAGGTGGAAAATGAAATTGGAGAGATTATTAGCATAAGCAATCTACGAATAAATGCACAACTAATTGCAAGCCCACGATCCCGCAGTGCAAACCAAAGCTTACAAAAGTGTGTGGTTTTCGATATCCAAGAGAAAAAGAGAATTTAAAAAATGCCCTATCGCAAAATATAGAGCCAATGAAAGTAATCTAAACAATCAGACTGCTAATCTTCGCCAGCCAAGGTAGCTTTGGGGGTACCTGAAGTTTTGCATCATTCGATATTACACTTCGCCAAGCTCATTGTATCTCACGCAAAGCGTTGCTTTGTGGTTCAATCTTGCACTTCGGTAAACTCAGAGGAACCAAACTCAACTACCTTTTGGGGGTTTGGAATTGGCAGATAGTGCCATGTTTTCTTCAGCCGCCTTCAGTACACTCCAAAACCCGTCATAGCGTCGAGACTATGTGAGTTTTTGTTGAAACAACCAAGAGGGGAAATTGCCTTGAAAATGTCAAAATAAGCGAAAAAATCTTGCAAAAAAAGCTTATTTGTACAAAAAATGTAAAAATAGATGGATTTGAATCTGCTTATTTTTACATTCTTTCAAAACCAAACAGAAAATTACATGGTTTTACACAAAATTCATTGCACTGCTGATTCCTGTTAGCAAGTGTGTTTTGGGCGGGTTTTGTTATAATACATGATGCGCCAAAACCTTCTGAACATCATATACATTTACAGATTTGTTGAATTGTTTTTTAATACTTGGTTGAACTTCACTGGAAATCCAAATTTTCAATTCAGCTTCTAAATCAAAGGTGCCAGCCGTTTCGATGCTGAATCGCGATATGCTTTTGTACGAAATAGATGTATATTCAATTTTGCTTCCTGTAAGTCCTTGAATATCCACAAGAATTAGCCTTTTGTTGGTAAAAATAAATGTTTCCCTAATCAGTTTGAATCCAAGTTCTATTTCTTCTGATACGGTGAGTAACTGTCCGTATTTTTTTACTAATTCATCTCGGCTAACGGCTCCTGCGTTACCAAGAAATGCTGAAAAAAGTCCCATAGAAGTATAATTTTTATTTCCCCTTAACTTATGGCTTTGGGATATCGCCCCGTTTTTTTAAAGTGGGTTCTGGACTCCACGGATTGAATGGCATAGTAGCAAAGTTCTATTGCTGAAAAATCAACCAATTAGGTCTTTGGATTTCTCAATGTTTTCGGTCGCCTTAGCTCCAAATGCGAATAATATCGTCACTGTATGCTTATTACAAACAGCGATTATCTTTTCAATGCTTTCAACAATTATTCGCATTCATCAAAAATACGAACTTCTTTCCATCTCACAGAGAATATCCTTTTGGTGAGTTTTTAGTAACTAGCGCACAACGGTTCCGGGTTTTGAATGTGGGCGTATTTAGGCCTTTGCTAAATGAAGTTGAAGGCAAAATTATCGCTCTTAGTACTGCGCAATTGTTCCCGCTTTTACTGCACAGACTATTCCCGAAATTATTGGGGTACTGATTGCTGATGCCAACTTTCGCCCCCGAAGAAGGAGAAAATTAGTTCAACAAAAATTGCCTTGCCAATTCTACTTCATTACCGGTTATTTGATTGTCGATAATGGAAGTTTTTACCGTGTCAATAAAATCCCTAAAATTTTGGAAGTCTATTGCCGGATTTACTCTCAGTTGCTCGGCGTATTGGGTAATTAGGCTTTGCATTTCG